>NZ_CP160851.1 GCF_040790665.1 Sulfitobacter pontiacus
ACCTCTGTGCCGATACCAGGCTTCAACTTACGCCAGTTCCTGAACTCGATCCCACGGTCAAAGGTGATCGACTTGCGCGCCGGTTGGGGCAGGGGTTCCATCACACCCATCAAGCGGTTCATCAGATGCGTGGTGCTGCGGTCGTTGTTGCGGAACAGGACAGCAAAGCGTGTCTTCCGCTCGACCAGTGAGGCAAAGTTCATCTTGCCCTGAGCGCGTTCGAATATCATCAAATCGCCTTCCCACTCGCCGAAAGTCTCGCGGCTATCAACGTAGTCAGGGCGTTCGTGAATTGAGCGATCCGGCGGGAACACAAGGCCTCGTGGCCTGCGCGCGTGATGCGGACGCCGTTTTTTCCGGCGGTTGGGCAGGTAGCGTGCGAGTTCCGCAGATTGACCATCTGGGCCGTAAACATAGGCGTAGATCGTTTCATGACTTACGCGGGTTGTTTGGCCTTCATATTGCAATCGGCCCGCGATCTGCTCTGGTGACCAACCTTCCTTGAGCTGCTTGATTACGGCTTTTCTCAAGCCGACAAGGCGCACCAGTTTGCGCCGCCGCGCACGTCTTTCGGTCGCCGCTTTTTGAGCAACCACGCCGTAGTATCCGTTCAGTTCCGGCAACTCTTTGTCGAAATAGTGATTGCGCTTGATCTCGCGATACACCGTGGAAACATGCCTGCCGATCTGTGCTGCAATCTCTCGTATAGGTATCTTAGCATTCAACATATCTTCGATCACGCGCCGTTCACGCAGGTTTAGCTCTGTATGGGCCATCTTTCATTCTCCTTGCTTTCCAGCAAGATAGGGGAAATTTCGCAACCCACGTGTGGATGCCCCGGTTTATGTGGGTGATTGTTTCGACGTTTAGATAGCATGATCGGGTGCAGTCACGTGTCCGGCCTGTTTGTGCAGCACACTTGGCTGCTGGCCCTTATGGAGATGCGCGAACTTGGCTCCAAATCAGTTTATCGGGCTCGAAGCCGCGAAGGGTTGCACTGGTTTTTCCATGTTCGTTCTCGTCGATCCGCTTTCCTTAGTCGATCCTTTCGTCCTCACATACCTGCCGGTATCCGTGGGTCTGCCGCTAAGCGACGGCCCCGCGAATGCGATAAATCTGGCCCGTCATCAACATGGCCCAAAGCCTCCGAGCCATGCGGTTTGCCAAAGCAACAGCAACAACCATCCGGGGGCGTGTTTCAAGCATACGCGCTAACCATGGTTCGGCACAACGCTTCCATCGTTCGATGGAATTGATGACGGACATTGCACCGATGATCAGCAACCGCCTCACATCTTTCTGGCCCATTTTTGTGATGCGCCCCAACCGTTCCTTACCACCTGTCGAATGCTGTCGAGGTACAAGACCAAGCCATGCTGCAAAATCCCGCCCCGTGCGAAAGTTTTTGGCGGGAGGACAGAAGGCCGAAATTGCGATGGCGGACATCGGGCCGACGCCAGGCATCGTTTGCATAAGCCGCGTTTCCTCTGACGTTTTTGCATGCATCTTGATGGAATGATCCAGACCTTCGACTTCTGCGCTGATAGTCTCGATCTGCGCTAGGAGCCGTTCCGCCAAGCGTTTGGCCTCGTCGGGCAGTTTATGTGCCTGTTCCTCTACTTCTCGTTTGAGAATATCAGCGTTCCGAATGCGTAGCCGCAGCACAATCCCAAACTCCGCCAAGTATCCGCGAAGCGAATTGATAAGCTGGGTGCGCTGCCGCACGAACAATTCCCGCGTCCGAAACAACATCGCCTGTGCTTGCTGTTCCGGGGCTTTCACTGGGACGAAGCGCATTGAGGGACGCATCGCGGCTTCTGTAATGGCCTCTGCATCGACAACATCACTCTTGTGGCGTTTGACAAACGGTTTCACATATCGCGCCGGTACCAATCGAACCTCATGACCTGCAGCAAGCGCTTCACGCCCCCAATGATGGGCGGACGCGCACGCTTCCATCGCAAAAATGCAACTTGGGTGCTCATTTAGAAACTTATTGAACTGAGGCCGGCTCAGCTTTCTACGGTATAAAACTTTACCTGCGGCATCAGCGCCGTGTATTTGAAAAACGCGCTTCGCCAGGTCGATACCGATGATAAATGCTTCTGACATTTGTTCCTCCTGCAAGACGTCCGCACCACCATGGCTCGGACGGTTCTATAATGAACCAACAGGAGGGGCATCCAATCCATCAGTTTAGAATGTGCCCTTGTGCGGAAACTGTAACTGATAACCATAATTATGTAACACTATGTTCAACCCAGCGGCCACCCGCACCTATATCCCCGCTCATATATGCGGTGCAGTAACGCTTGGATGTCGCTGTCGGGTGGCGCGTTTGAGCTGTTTCGGATTGGCGAAGCCGTGTCGGCCCGCGACACCCACGCCGCGATTTATGACGCGCTGCGCTTGGTGAAAGGCGTGTAGGCCGCCTTGATCAAGAAGAGCCCACTCTAGCCCCCGCGCAGGCAGTCCGCTTTACCGCAGATCGCCTGCGCGGGTGTCGGGGCGGGTGCGACTGCCCACCTCTACACGCATGGGGCTTAGGAGGTCAGTCGCGATGACGAAGGCACGGTGAAGCGCCCCGCCGCGAAGAACAATACCGTTGCCAATCCCGCGGGGACCACAAGCCCGAGGGACATGGGGAGCGCCGTACCCGCCCCGCCAATCGCGACAGAGGTAGAGACGGCAAAGGCAAGGGCGAACTGGATCGCCCCCAGCAACGCCGATCCCATGCCGGCAGCTTTCTCTGTCAGCGACATCGCGATGGACATCGCATTCGCCGACAGCAACCCGACGCAGCCAATCGATATCCACAGCGGAATGGCGAATACCAGAAGCGAGCTTGTCTGCGACAGCAGCGCCAGCACCAAAGTAGCGGCGAAAAACAGCGGCAAGACGGCGGTGAGGATCTGTTCGGGGCTATAGTGGTTCAACAGCATGCCATTGATGCGGCCAAAGATGATAAGTGCGGTCGCAATAGCCGCGAACATGAGGCCAAAGCCGATTGAACTCAGCCCGAAGATCCCTTGGAACACCCCAGAGGAGCCCGTGATAAACGCGAACATGCCGCTTTGAATAAGCCCCGCAACCAGCGCCATGATGAGAAATCCGCGCTCGGACAGGAGCCGCTTGGCGGTTTTTGCACCCGTGCGGAAGGGCCGAGGCTGGCGGCCTTCGGCGGGCAATGTCTCGGGCAGGGTGATCACGGACAAGACCAGCGCGACAAGGCTGATAAGGGCCATCGTCGCAAAGATGGAGCGCCAGCCAAACGCTTCAAGCAACAGGCTGCCCAACGTGGGTGAGGCGATGGGGCCAAGCGTCAGTAACATGACAAGCACCGTCATGACTTTGGCCGCCGTTCGTCCTTCGTACAGGTCTTTGACCATGGCGCGCCCCACGACCATGCCCGCGCTCGCCCCGATGGCCTGAATGAAACGAAGCGCGTTGAACCACGCGATGTCGCTGAGCAACGGCAGAACAAGAGAGGTCACAATGAAAAGGACGGTGCCGATCAGAAGCGGCCCCTTACGTCCGTAGGTATCGGTCAAGGGGCCGATCAGGATTTGCCCGAAACAGAGCCCCAGAAAAAAGAGAGAAAGCGAGAGCTCGGCCGCCGTATGGGTGGCGTCCATCGACGTCGCAAGATCGCCGAGGGCGGCCAGATACATGTCGGTTGCCAATGGCGGAAAAAGGGAGAGCAGGCCGAGGGTCGCGGTCACAGCGAACGCGCGGCTTGGGGATAGGGAAACTTGAGACATCTTCGCTCCAACGGGATAATAGACTGCGGTCTACTTGCATTTAGTAGATCGCAGTCTAACAATCAATGTCATACCACGCTGCATCGATGAACAGGAGCTGTGCATGTCGGTAAAAAAGTCGGGCGGACGCCCCGCGAATGAGGAAGCCAGCGCCGCTTTGAAAGCCGCCGCACTGCGGCTTGTGCGGGAAACGGGGTACGAAAAGGTCTCTATCGCGGCGATTATTGCCGAGGCGGGCGTTGCACGCCAAACGCTGTACAATCGCTGGGATACAAAGGCGGACCTCATCCTCGAAGCGATTTTCGAAGCAACGAATTCTTATGCCGCAGAACCGGCTTTGGAAAGCGCGCAAGACTATAGGGCGCAGCTTGAAGACTTCCTGATCAAGGTTTTCGAACACCTGAAGCTGGACGGCGGAACCATCCGGTCGCTGATTGCATCTTCACAGCAAGACGCGAAGTTTCACGCGTCGTTCCATGCCAAATTCGTTCTGCCGCGCGAGCAGATGATGACCCTGATGCTGCGTCGGGCGCAGGACCACGGGGCGCTTTCACCCGCGCGCAACGTCGAGGTATTGTCGACCATGATCCACGGTGCATTCTGGTATCGCTTGCTGAACCGCGGCGTCTTGGATGCGACTTTCGCGAAAGAGCTCGTGGCAGAGACGTTTGCCTGAACCAGCCTTGTGATCGCGGGCACCGCCCCTAAACCGACAGATACTGATCCCGAATTTCCGGCTGCGATTGCAGCGCGGCGAGCGTTCCTACGAATTTCTGTGTGCCGTGTTCGATGATCACCACGCCATCGGCGACCGCTTGCGCGAAATGCAGGTTCTGTTCGGACAGCAGCACCGTCAGCCCCTCTGCCTTGAGTTGCAGGATCACACGGGCCATCTGTTCGACGATCACCGGCGCGATGCCTTCGGAGGGTTCGTCCAGCAGGATGAACGCGGGGTTGCCCATTAGGGTGCGGGCGATGGTCAGCATCTGCTGTTCGCCCCCCGACAGCGCCTTGCCGCGGTTGTGACGGCGTTCGGCGAGGTTGGGGAATAGGTCGAACACCATATCCTCGGACCAGGTGGTGCAGCCGTCGCGGGGGGGCTGGCGGCCGACCTCCAGGTTTTCCAGCACCGTAAGCTGGGTGAAAATCCGGCGTTCCTCGGGGACATAGCCCAGACCGTTGCGCGCGACCTTGTGGCTGGGCCAGCCGGTGATGTCCTGGCCCTGATAGATGATCTTGCCCTGCCGTGGCCGCACCAGCTGCATGATGGATTTCATCGTCGTGGTCTTGCCCGCACCATTGCGCCCAAGCAAAGCGACGACAGTGCCGCGATCCACGGTAAAGTTCAGGTCATTCAGCACCTGCGCCTTGCCGTAGAATGAATTGACGCCGTTCACCTCAAGCATGGGCATCCTCCTGCGCTTTGAACAGCGTGCCGCCGCCCAGATAGACCTCTTGCACCTGCGGGTTGTTGCGGATCTCGTCGACGGTGCCGTCGGCGATGAGCTGGCCACGGTTCAGCACCATGATGCGATGCGAATGGGCAAAAACCACGTCCATGTCATGTTCGGTAAACAACACGCTGATGCCCCGTTGCTCAAGTATATCGGCGGTCAGCTGCATCAGCGCGATCCGTTCGCGCGGTGCCATGCCAGCGGTGGGTTCATCCATCAGCAGCAGGATCGGGTCATTGGCCAGCGCAACCGCCAGTTCGAGCCGTTTGAGGTCGCCATAGGCCAGCACCGCGCAGTGGCGTTCGGACTGGTCGGCCATGCCCACAGTATCAAGCAGCGCCAGCGCCTCTTCGCGGTAGAGTTTATGGGCGAAAGTGGTCAGGGAATAGAGCCGCTTGTGATGCGACATCAACGCCATCTGCACATTCTCGACCACGGTCATCGAGGCATAGGTCGCGGTGATCTGGAACGTCCGCCCCACCCCCATGCGCCAGATCTTGCGCGGTTGCATGCCGGCAATGTTCTTGCCCATCAGCTGCACGGTGCCCGACGACGGCTTGAGCTGCCCCATCAGCATATTGAAACAGGTGCTTTTGCCCGCGCCATTGGGGCCGATCAGCGCCAGCAGCTCTCCCTTGGCAAGGTCGAAACTGACGTCATCCACGGCTTTGATCGCACCAAAATTGCGGGACAGGTTGCGCACAGACAGGATCGGGCTCATTTCGCGTCCTCCGGTGTTTTCAGCAGGCCAATGCGTTCGCCCGCCTTGCGCAGCGATCCGACGATACCTTCGGGGCCAAGGATCACGACAAAGATGATCAGCAGGCCCAAGGCGAGCCGCCAATATTCGAAGCGGGTCAGATAGTCTTTGACGCCTTCAAAGAAGGCCCCGCCGACCCAGCCGCCCGACAGGGTCTTCACCCCGCCCAGAAACACCACGATCAGCGCGTCGAAACTGCGTGCGGTTTCAAGCTCGTTGGGGAAGATGCTGCCCTTGGAAAAGACGAACAGCCCGCCGGCGAGCCCCGCCATGATGCCCGCAAAGGTAAAGGCGACCCATTGGATGCGTTTGGTGTTGATTCCCATCGCCTCGGCTTGTCGCGCACTGTCGCGGGCCGCGCGCATGGCATAGCCAAAGGGCGCATGAGCCGCTTGGCGCAGCAGCAGGATGCCCCCGATGCAGAAGACAAAAGCGAGGTAGTAATAGACATCATTGTCCGACGCCCAATCGGACGGCCAGATGTTGACCAGCCCGTCATCGCCCCCCGTCACATCACCCCATTGGAACGCGAGGCTCCAGAGCAGTTGCCCGAAGGCCAGCGTCAGCATGGCGAAGTAGACACCGGTGGACCGCAGGCAGACCCAGCCGATCACCACGGCGGCCAGCCCCGCGCAGATCGGGGCCAGCACCAGCGCCAGCTCCATCGGGGTGTCGGCATAGGTCACAAACAGCGCCGCGGCATAGGCCCCCCCGCCAAAGAAGGCCGCATGGCCAAAGCTGACCAACCCGCCCTGCCCCAGCATGAAATGCAGCGAGGCGGCGAAGAGACAGAAGATCATGATGTCGGTCACCAGCACCACGGCGAAATTCCCGCCGTAGAACGGCAGCAGCGCAAGGATGAACAGCCCCGCCATCACAAGCAAGCGCATGCGATTGCCCGCGGGCTTGATCGGGCGCTCCGGCTCTCCGGTCTGGCCGTGCTCGCCCGCGATCTCCTCTTTCCCGAGCAGGCCAAAGGGGCGGAACATCAGGACGATCACCATGACGACGAACATCAGCACAAGCGTCGACTGCGGCGCATAGGTCACGCCAAAAACGTTCAGGACGGAAATGATCACCGCCGCCAGATAGGCCCCCGGCAGCGACCCCATGCCGCCGATAACCACGACCACAAAGACCGACCCGATGATGCTAAAATCCATCAGCAGATCGGCACCGCCCTTGGGCAGTTGCAACGCGCCCCCCAGACCGGCTAGCGCACAGCCCAGAAAGAAAACGCCCGTGAACAGCCACGCCTGATTGACCCCAAGGGCGCCGACCATCTCGCGGTCTTGCGTCGCGGCGCGCACCAAAGTGCCGACACGGGTTTTCGTGATCAGATACCAAAGGCCGATGGCGACGAAGGGCGTGATGATGATCAGCGCGATGTCATATTGCGGCACGGGTTCCCCCATGATGCGGATCACCCCTTTCAGCCCCGGCGCGCGCGGGCCCAGCAGATCTTGCGGGCCCCAGATCATCAGCGCAAGATCCTGAATGACAAGGATCACGCCAAAGGTCGCGACCAGTTGGAACAGTTCAGGCGCGCTATAGACAGGGCGCAGCACGCAGATCTCGACGATCACCCCGATCAGCCCGACGATCAGCCCCGCCAGCAGGATCGCTCCCCAGAAGCCGACCATGCCCGGCAGCACCTGCATCAGCGAATAGCCGACATAAGCCCCCAGCATATAAAACGACCCATGGGCAAAATTCACCACCCGCGTGACGCCAAAGATCAGCGACAGCCCAGAGGCAACCATGAAGAGCGCACCCGCATTGGCAAGCCCAGTCAGAATCTGTGCGATGAAAAGGCCCATGGGCACCTCTTGATGTTGGGGATGGGGTCAGATGCAGCCAAGGGGGCTTCCCCCCTTGGCTGCGGGTCCGGATTATTCTGCCGGACGCAGTTTCGACACCTCTTCGTCAGACGGCAGGTAGTCGGCGCCGTCCAGATAGGTCCAGTCGGTCATGACGCCCGCACCGTCCTTGAGCATGGTCTTCCCGACAAAGGCACCCATGGTCGCCTGATTGTCGATCTCGCGGAACGTGATGTCGCCCACGGGCGTCGCCACATCCAGCCCTTCAAAGGCCATACGGATCGCGTCGCTTTCGGTCGATCCCGCCTTGCTGATCGCGGCGGCGATGCTTTGCGCGGTCATATACCCGACGAGAGACCCGAGCTTTGGCGTTTCGTCGAATTTCGCCTGATAGGCATCAACGAAAGGCTTGTTCGCGCCGTCCTCATCCGAGAAGTCATACCAGGGATAACCGGTTACAACCCAGCCTTCGGGGGCTTCGTCAGCCAGTGGTTCAAGGTACTCCGGCTCGCCCGAAAGCAGACCATAGACCGTGCGCCCGTCGAACAGACCACGGGTGGTGCCTTCGCGGACGAACTTGGCAAGGTCAGGCCCGAAGGTCACATTATAGATCGCGTCCGGCTTGGACCGCTCCAGCGCCTGAACCTCGGCACCGGCGTCGATCTTGAACAGGGCGGGCCATTGCTCTCCGACGAATTCGACCTCGGGCTTCAGCTCGGTCAGCACTTCCTTAAAGGCGGCCACCGCGTCTTTGCCATAGGCGTAGTTCGGCGCGATGGTCGCGTATTTCACGGCATCGGTCTTGGCGGCCTGTTCGGCCAGCATCGCGGCCTGCATATAGGTCGAGGTCCGCAGGCGGAAGGTCCAGGGGTTGCCTTGGCTCCAGGTCAGGGCATCGGCCAGCGGTTCGGCGGCGAGGTACACCCAGCCCTTTTCCGCCGCGACCGAGGAGATCGCCAGACCGACGTTCGACAAGATCGAACCGGTGATCATCACGGTGCCTTCGCTGGTCATCAGCTCTTCGGCGATTTTGATCGCTTCACCGGGGTCGCCCTGATCGTCGCGGAAGATGAATTCGAGCGGGCGATCCAGCACACCGCCATCGGCGTTGATTTCCTCGAGCGCCAGTTCGATGCCCTGTTTATACGGCTCGGCAAAGGCGGCGAGACGTTTGTAGTGGTTGATCTCTCCGACTTTGATCGGGTCGCCCGACTGCGCCGATGCGGCAAAGCCGGTGACGCCAAGGGCAAAGGCCCCTATGACGCTGTTCAGGAATGTCTTTCTGTTCATGTGATGGTCCTCTCGTGTTGGGGTGTGCCGTCTGCTGCGGCTTTGCTTTTTATGGATCAATCATGCTGGACAAAGACCGGTGCGACGGGGTCGCCCAGATCGTCCGTCGCCTCTGCCTCGATCCGGTCGCGGATGCGTTTGCGGTAGACGTTGGGCGCTTTGTCGATAGCGATGCGGATGGGTTTGCGTTTTTGGGGGCGCTGTTCTTCTTGGTGGACGGCTTCCAAAATCGCCTTGTCCTCGGCAAATGCTACGCGGAACATCGCGTCCATTTGGTCCGACGCGGCGTCATCGCCAAGGGCGGTGTTGCGCAGGTGCATCCAGTGGTCGATCGTATAATCCTCTGTCACGGGTGTGACGAAATGGAGCGCAAAGATACGCACGCCTTTGTTGCGCTGATCTTCGGGAAGTTCAAGCTTTGCATCGGACGACCCAAAGTCAATCACGGCGGTCGAGGGCATGTGCAGATAGTAATAATGCCAGCGGTCCACATTGCCGCTAAAGCCGCCGAATTCCTTGAAAAAGCCGATGGGTTCCGCGTCTCTGATCCAGCGCCATGCCACGATCACCTCGTCTGCGGTTTTGACATGCACGGGTACGTTTTCAGAGGCCGCATTGCCCAATGTCGTCGGGTGGACAAAGCTGACATGCGCCGGATCAACAAGGTTTTCGGCAACGTTGAGGTAATGTGCGCGGATATGCAGCTTGTCCCCGTGGTGGACGTGCCAGCCCTCTTGCCCCAGCTCGGGCAAGTCAAAGGCCAGCGCGGGGTCGGCCTTGTCGGCATCGCCCATCCAGATGAACACAATGCCGTGGCGTTCCAGCACCGGATAGCTGTCAACATAGGCAGATTTGGGCAGGTTCGATTGCCCCGGCACCCGCACGCAGGCCCCGTCCGCGCCAAAGGTCATGCCGTGATAGCCGCATTGAATGGTGTCGCCGATGCGCTTGCCCTTGGACAGCGGCAGCAGCCGGTGCGGGCAGCGATCTTCGAGCACGGCGATCTGGCCATCGCTGGTGCGGTAGGCTACTAGGTTCTGCGCAAGCAATGTCAGCGGCACCAGCTCATCGCCAAAGTCGGTAGACCAACCCGCAACGTACCAAGCGTTTCTGACAAAGGACATCGGTTCACTCCTTGCTCTGCACAGCTTCATGAAGGACCAAAAAATTGTTAGCTGTCAAACAATTTCTTGCGCCCCATCTGATATAGACCCCAGATGGAAACCGTGGGATGATAGTGCCTAATCTATACGCATTGACCCAAGAGCACTGGATAAGAACCTTGGTTGAAACCACACAAGACCTGACCCTGCCCGCAGACTATGCGTTGGAACAACAGATCGGGTTCAAGCTGCGCCTCGCGAACCAGCGCCACCTTGAAATCTTTAACCGGCGGATGCCGGATATCACGCCGACACAATTCGCGGTGTTGGCCAAGCTGCGCGACGAGGCGCGGATCAGCCAGAACCATCTGGGGCGTCTGGTCGGGATGGACGCGGCGACCACCAAAGGCGTGATCGACCGGTTGCGCAAAAAGGGGCTGGTCCATTCGACCCCGTCAAAAACCGACATGCGGCGGCTGGAAATTTCGCTGACCGACGAAGGCATCGCGGTGACCGCCAAGGCGATTGCCACTGCGCAGGAAATCTCGGCCGAGACGGTCGGCAACCTCACCCCGCGCGAGGTCGACCGGCTACTGGCCTTGCTCGAAAAACTATAGGCTCTAACGCAGGCCGTCTTTGCCTTCGGCCTCGGCATGGGTCAGCCCGCCGACACGGGGCAAGGGGCGCCCGGAATCTGTGACAGCCACGGCCACCAGTATCTCGCCCGCGCGCGGCGCGTCGTTCAACCGCACCTCGATCCCGTCGAAATGGCTGCGCACATAGGCGGCGTCCTTGTGCCCCAAAGGCACGTCAAGCACCTGCCCCGGCCCGCCCATCTTTTTCGACGACGGTACCAGTGCGGCCCCTTTTTCAACCGCGACCCGCAGCGGTGCGCCCAGTTTCGGGTGCAGGATCGCGGCGGCGTGTTCCAGCTCTCCCCCCTCGCCCACCATCGCGGCCTTGCCATAGCTTTCGGCCTGCGCGGGGGTGATCCCAAGGGCCGCAACACATTTATCGCCCAGCAATCCCCCCAGCTCTGCGCCGATATCCATCAGCGGGGTCAGGTCCTCGGTATAAGAGCCTGCAAAGGGGTTTTTGATCACGGCCACAGCAACGGCCTTGCGCGTGGGGGGCGATATCTGCTGCCCGATCTCGCGGTGAGTCTCTTCGACCCAAGTGGCGATTTTGCGGATTTCGGCGCTCATCTCAGGCCATCCTTTCCTTCGATTTCCTTTGCATCCAACCCGCCCGCGCGGTTGTGGATACGTGCCCCTGTGGTCATCACAAGGATCACCGCCATTTCATCGGCACGGGGGCTGTCATTCAAGCCGACCTCGATTGAATCGAAATGGCTGCGGACATAAGAGGCATCGACATGGGTCACAGGCACATCCAGCCGCACCCCCGCCGCGCCGACCTTTTTCGTCGACGGCACAATCGCCTTCGACCCCCCAAGCACGTCGCGCATGGCATAGCCGCCGGGGGCGTGCCAGAGCGCACCGTGCTCCAACTCTCCGCCCGTGCCGACGATGCTGCCTTTGCCGTATCCTTCGATCTGTGCCGCCTCGACCCCGAGCGCCGCCAGCAGCTTTTGCGCCATCGCGACCCCCAGCGGTTTGAGGTCTTCCATAAAGGGCTGGATGTCCTCGATATAAGAGCCTGCATAGGGGTTTTGGATCACAGCCATGACCGACCCGCGTTTCAGCGGCGTATTGGCGCGGGGGCCGCCTTCGTGGAAAATCTCTTCGACGCTGGTGACAATTTTGCGGGTCATAACCTCAGGCATATTCGGGGGCTTTCACTAGGGATTTCAGGGTTTCGGGCAAGCCGATGACAGTATGTTGGTCGCGCAGAAAAAGCGCCGCGCCAGAGATGAGGCCACGGTCGCGCAAACCCTGCGCCGCTGTCGCGCCGGTGGTAAGCGCTTGGTTAATCTCGGCAGGAGAGAGCGGCCCGACATGGGTAACCACCGGTGCCGCACCAAGGTCACTGTCGTCGTGCAACCGGTTCGCGGGGCTACGCCGGATCGCGGGATGGGCGGGCAGATCGACGGCGTTGCCAAGTTTGGTCGCCGCCGCATCGGCCATCGCGGCGGATCGGGCCAGCACGGTGACACTGTCGGCAATGCCCAAGGACTGGCTGCGCCCGCCCTGCCCGCTGGTGGCGATGCCGCGAATGGGGTCATTGCTGCGGATCGTGACGGTGCCAAGCGACCGCCGGTCCAGCCCCGCGATGCCCACGTCAAAACGCGCGCCCTCGGTCAGATGCAGCGCGATATCGCCACCGTTGTTCACATAGGCGCGGGTCAGATCGGCGGCATCCACCATGGCCGACAAGACCTCTGCCGCGACGGCACCGGCCACGCAGATCATCGGCGTGGTCAGCCCGTCGGCATGGGGCAAGGCGGCGCGGTACATGGCGCGGGCGATCTTGCCTTTCGGTTTGGTGCCCACAGGGCGGCGCAGCAGGGGCAGCTCTGCCGTCAGTTCGGACAGGATGGTGCCAAAGCGATCAAAACCCGCGCGAAACGCCAGATCTCGCGCGCCATCCGCCCCGATGACCAGATCAATCGGGCCGTGGGACAGGTGCAGCCTGCCACCGGGGAGAAGAGCCGCCTGTGCCGTCATGTCTCGTCCTTCGACCAGCCGTAGTTTTCCCGCGCGTTCGGGTCTGGTTGCAGCAGTTGCTGCGCCACCCGTCGCACATCATCGGTGACCACATCACGCACGGGCTGGATATGCTCCATATGCCCGCCAAGCGTGCCGTAATCCTCGCGCCGCAGGGTGAATTCGATCGGTGCCACCAGCGCGGGCGTGGGTACATAGCCGAAAGAGTTCGTGGGCATATCCATGACATCCACCATGACGGTGATCCCGCCCCCCGGCCAGACATAGGCCTCGGCCCCGCCGCAGGACACATGGGTCAGCGATTCCTTGACCGACCGCGTCAGCCGCACGGGGTTCTCTGTCACGCCGGCGCGCAGACTGCCGCCCGCCCCCCCCATGAACAGCACCGAACACAGCGAGGGTTCGCAATTCTCGGCGATGCGGTCCGCGACGACCAGCAGCTCGGGCGTGATCTCGGCTGGTTGCGGGATCAGGTCATCATCCAGCGTGAAATAGGCCCATTGCTCTCCGGTGGTAGAGATCATCAGCAGCCGGAGCCCCGGCCAGGCACGCTTCGGGTCGGCATCACGCAGGATGGTCAGCGGGTCTTCGACATCGGTGCCGCCCCATCCGGTGCCGGGGTCCGCCACCTGAAAATACCGTCCCGGCGTTGACCGCCGCCCGTTCACGCGGATGCCAGAGGGGGTCATATCCAGCCCCTTGCCCGCCTCGTGTTCGGTCAGCACGCCGGTGATGTGATCATCGACAACGACGACCTCGTCCACATGCCCATGCCATTGTTTGGCGAACATCCCGATGGTCGCTGACCCACAGCCCACGCGCATTAGCTTTTCCGGGACGCCGTTGATGATCGGCGCTTTGCCCGCCTCGACCACCATGGTGACGCCGCCGTCGATGGTGACCTCGACCGGTTCACGGTTACATAGGCGCAGCAGCGCGTCACAGGTCATGCGGCCTTCTTTCTTGGAGCCGCCGGTCAGATGCTCGACCCCGCCCAAAGACAGCATCTTGGACCCGTATTCCGAGGTCATCACATGGCCGATCGCCTCTCCGTCCACACGCACCACGGCGCGCTCGTCGCCGATGTGGCGGTCGGTGTCGATCTTCACCTTGACCCCGCAATACGAAAAAATGCCCTCGGTCACGACGGTGATCATATCCACGCCCTCGACCTCTTGGCTGACGATGAAGGGCGCGGGTTTATAGTCGGGATAGGTGGTTCCGGCCCCCACGGCGGTGACGAAATCGCGCCCGCCCTGAATCACGTCGCCGTCCCAATCCTGCGCGTTGTCGCCCTGATCCAGAAAAGCGACAGCCTTGGCCCCCGACTGGATCACGGTCAGCGGGTCCAGCCGCACCAGCTCGCCCGCGTGGTTGGCATATCGGTCGCAGGCACCGGATTTGCCGTCGGCGATGAAACACATCACCGGGCAGGCATCGCAGCGGATTTTCACAGGCTTGGGGTCGCGCAGGTCGTCAGGCATGTCCGGCCTCCTTCAGGGCGGCGCGCAGGCGCGTCGGCGTGGCCGGTGTCTGCGTCACGCGCGCACCGGTGGCATGGTAGATCGCGTTGAGGATCGCGGGGGCGGTGGGGATCAGCACGTGTTCGCCCAGACCTTTCGCGCCGTAGGGCCCATGGGCGTCAGCCACCTCCAGGATCAGCGTCTCGATCGGGGGAACGTCGCCGATGGTCGGCACCAGATAGTCATGCAGGTTCTCGGTGCGCCCGGGGATATATTCCTCCATCAGCGCCATACCAAGCCCTTGGGCAATGCCGCCCTGCACCTGCCCCTCGACCAACAAGGGGTTGATTGCGCGGCCCACGTCATGGGCGGCGACAAAGCGCAGCGGGCGGCAAAGGCCAAGGGCGATATCCACCTCGACCACCACCAGATGCGCGGCATAGCCGAACTGCGCATAGGGTACGCCCTGCCCGTTCTCATCCAGCGGTTTGACCGGCGGATCATAGCTTTCCTGCGCCTGCAGCACATAGCCCTGCGCATCGACGGGCAGCCGCGTCAGATCAAGGCGCTGCGTGCGCCCGCCGTCGGTCACCGTGAGCTGCCCGTCTTGGCAGCCGATCTGCGCGGCGGGGCCCGCATTGACCTGCCGCAGGATCTGCGCCCGCAGCGCTTCGCCCGTCTTCAGCGCGGCGTTGCCCGACACAAAGGTCTGCCGCGAGGCAGAGGTTTTGCCCGCGTCCGGCGTGATGTCGGTGTCACCCCCTAGGATCTTGATCCCCTCGACCGACAGCCCAAGCGCTTGGGCAAAGATTTGCGGGATCACCGTATTGGCCCCCTGCCCGATGTCCGTCGCGCCTTGGTGCAGCACAACCGTGCCATCCGCCCGCACGCCCGCCAGAATGGTCGACGGGTTCGGCAGCGAGGTATTGCCGCAGCCGTACCACGCCCCCGCGATCCCGACACCGCGTTTCACCGTGTCATTCCTTGCATTGAACCGGGCACATTCGGCTTTCGCCTCCTGCCACGCGGGGCGCAGCGCCTCTAGGCAGGGGGCGATGCCGACGCCCTGATCGAACACCTGCCCGCAGACCGTGGGCACCCCGTCCGCCAGCGCGTTCTTCAAACGGAACTCCAGCGGATCAAGCCCCAGCTTTTCGGCCAGCAGGTCAAAGGCGGTTTCCTGTGCGATGGCCGATTGCGGTACGCCGAAGCCGCGGAAGGCACCGGCGGGGGGGCAATGGGTATGCACGGCACGGCTGCGTGCGCGATAATCAGGGATGTGGTAGGGACCAGAGGCATGCACCGGCACGCGATTGGCGACCGTCGGACCCCAGCTTGCATAAGCACCGGTGTTGAAATCCCCGTCGAACCGCAGCCCCGAAAGCGTCCCATCCGCCTTGGCCCCGACCTTGATCGTGATCTGCGCGGGGTGGCGTTTGGTGGTCGATTGCATCGTCTCGGCGCGCGCATAGGTCATGCGCACGGGCCGCGCCGTCTTGAGCGCGGCAAGCGCGATGAAGGGCTGCAACGACAGGTCGATCTTTGATCCGAAGCCGCCCCCGACCGCCGTCGGCACAATGCGGATGTCAGCCATAGGACGGTCAAGGATCGCGGCCAGTGCTTCGCGGTCCATACCCGGCGCCTGGGTGCAGGCATGCACATGGATGCGCCCGTCGATCACTTGGGCAAAGCCTGCCTCTGGCTCGATATAGCCATGTTCGACAAAACTGGTGGTATATTGCGCCTCGACCGTGACGTCGGCGGCGTCGAGTGCGGCCTCCACATCGCCGCATTGCACGAAGCCGCCGCACATGATGTTCCCTTTGCGGTCCTCGAACAGCTGTGGCGCGTCGGGGGCGGTCGCGGCATCGGTATCGGCAAGCGCAGTTTGTGGCGACCAATGGACGGGGAAGCTTTCCAGATCAAGGGCGATCATCGCCTCCGCCTCGCCTACAACGCAAGCAACCGCCTCCCCCCGGAACCGGATGTGGTTCACAGCGAAAACCGGCTGGTCGATGAAGCCGGGGATCACGCCAAAGGCGTTGAGGCCGGGCACGTCATCTGCGGTCAGGATGCAATGGATCCCGGGCTGCGCGATGCGCCATGCCTCAAGATCGCCGAAGGTAAATCCGGCCGAGGCATGGGGCGCGCGGATGACCCGCGCGACCAAAGCACCGGCTGGGGCAACGTCATCGCCAAATGCCTCTGACCCGTCGACCTTGGCCTGCCCGTCCAGCCGCCGCGCAGGCTGGCCAAGCGCGGTAGAGGCGACAGTCAGCCCGTCGGCAGCATGGGCCCCGACCACCGCGTCGATGATCTTGCGATAGCCGGTGCAGCGACACAGCACGCCGCCAAGGGCATCCTGCACCTGCGCCGCGCTCGGCTGCGGCACCTCGCGCAACAGCGCCACGGCAGAGACCATCATCCCCGGTGTGCAAATACCGCATTGCGCGGCCTGATGGTGCTGAAAGCTTTGCATCAACGCCTGCGCGTCGCGGTCGGTTTTCACCAGCCCCGCCAGCGTCTCTACCTGCCGCCCCACCGCCTGCTGCACGGGCATCAGGCAGGCGCAGACCGGCGCGCCATCGACCAGCACAGTGCAGGCCCCGCAATCGCCCGCGTTGCAGCCGATCTTTACATCCTTGCGGTCCAGCCGCTCGCGCAGCGCGTAAGACAAGCGTTCACCGGGCAGCGGTTCAACCTGTGCAATGCTGCCGTTCAGGGTGAAAGAGGTCACTTCTGTCGTGGTCGGTTTATCCATCACAGGGCCCCTTTCAAGGCGCGCATCACAGCGCGGCGGACCAAAGTGACGCTGGCGGCAAGGCGGTAATCGGCGCTGGCGCGCGCATCTGTGATGGGGCTCAGCGCTTGCACCAGATCAGCAGTTATGCGGCTTTCTACATCGCCGAGGGCGCCACCGCGAAGCTGATCCTCAAGCGCGGTCAGCCGCTGCGCGACGGGGGATGCGGCGCCGATGGCGATGCGGATATCGGTGAGCCTGCCGCTCTCGATCTTTGCCAGCACCGCGACCATGCAGATCGAGATCACCAGATACTTCCGCGCGCCGAGTTTGACAAAGCTGCTGTGACTATCAACCGGGGGCGCGGGGATGTGGATGGCGGTGACAAGCTCGTTCTGGGCGCGGTCGGTCTGGCGCACGCCTTGCAGGAACTGCGACAAGGGCAGCACGCGCGACCCGTTAGCGCTGCAAAGCTCTACCTCGGCATTCAGTGTCAGTAGCGGCGGCACCCCGTCGGCGGCAGGAGAAGCGTTGCACAGATTCCCCGCGATGGTGCCTGCGTTCTGGATCTGGATCGACCCGACCTCGCGCGCCGCCAGCTTGAGCCCGTCGAAAGCGGCGGGCAGATCGGCACGGATGATGTCTGTCCATGTGGTGGCCGCCCCGATACGCCAGCCTTGGTCTGTTTGGCTGATGCCGCGCAGCTCTGACAAGCGGGTGATATCCAACAGGTCGCCCGTCACAGGACGGTCGCCGCGTGCGGGAAACCAATCGGTCCCCCCCGCGATGATCGACACCGGCCCCGCGGCCAATGTGGTTAACGCTTGATCCAATGTCGTCGCGGTCAGGTAGCTCATCCGGTCACCTTTTGCTGCGGGCGTAAAACTTGTTGGTATACGAATAGAAGTGCGTCGGGTGCCTTCGTGTCAAATCAATTCGCATGTCGTCAGCCGACAAAGGCTTTTTCGACCACAAAACTGGCAGGGCGATTATTTGCCCCCTCCACCAGCCCAAAGGATTCGAGCGCGGCCTTGGTGTCGTTCAACATGGCCATCGACCCGCAGATCATCGCACGGTCGCGATCAGGAGAGATCGGCGGCACGTCCAAATCGCGGAACATCTTGCCCGACGCCATCAGGTCGGTTTGCCGCCCTTCGCGTGGCCACGGCGCGCGGGTCAGCGTGTCGTATAGGGTCAGCCTTTGCGCCAATTCACCCACCAGCGGATCGGCCTTGAGGCTGGCGACCAGATCACGGCCATAGGTCAGCTCTTTGGCAGTGCGACAGGTGTGGCACAGGATCAGATCGTCAAACTTCTCATACGTCTCGGGGTCACGGATGACCGACGCGAAAGGCGCAATGCCGGTGCCTGTGGCGAACATCCACAGCCGTTTTCCGGGCAGCAAGGCATCATTCACCAACGTTCCCGTCGGCTTGCGGCGCATCAGCACGGTATCACCGACCTTGAGCTTTTGCAGGTGCTGCGTCAGTGGCCCGTCCGGCACCTTGATAGAATAGAACTCGACCCCCTCGTCCCACGACGGCGACGCGATGGAATAGGCGCGGAACACCGGCTTTTCGGCATTGGGCAGCCCGATCATCACGAACTCTCCCGACCGGAAGCGAAAGGACGGGTCGCGGGTGATGCGGAAGCGGAACAGACTGTCGGTATAATGCTGCACCTCCGTCACCGTTTCGGCAAAGACACCTGCGGGGATCGGAAAGCTGGGGCGAGAGAGAGAAGCGGCGTCCATGGAAAGTCCTTATCGGCTGCGGATGTAATATTGTTTGTATACTAATGAGTATCTGTCAAGTGTTTCATCTTGATCGGTCGCATTTTTCTGTTAGCGTTCAAATGAAACTGATGCTGCTTGAAAGGCGTGCCCCATGTCAGACACCTCTGCAAAACTCGTGATCCGGAACATCGGGATGATCCTAACCGGAAAGATGGAAGACCCCATTGCCGACGGGGATTGCCTGATCGCGATGGACGGTAAGATCACGGAATGGGGCTATGCCAAGGATATGGATTGCGACGGGGCCACGACAGAAGTCGACGCCCATGGCGCGACGCTGGCACCGGGGTTGATCGACAGCCATGTGCACCCGGTGGTGGGCGACTATACCCCGCGCCAGCAGCAGTTGGGGTGGATCGATTCAACGCTGCACGGCGGGGTGACCACACTGATCTCTGCCGGCGAAGTGCATATGCCGGGGCGCCCGAAGGATATCGTCGGCCTCAAGGCGATGGCGATCGCGTCGCAGCGTTGGTACGAAAACTTCCGCCCCTCGGGCGTGAAGGTCCACGCGGGTGCGCCGGTGATCGAACAGGGCATGGTCGAAGAAGACTTTGCCGAGATGGCCAAGGCCGGTGTTACCCTGCTGGGCGAGGTCGGACTGGGCACGGTCAAGGACGGCAAGACCGCCGCGCAGATGGTCGGATGGGCACGCAAATACGGCATGCAAAGCACGATCCACACCGGCGGCCCGTCGATCCCCGGATCAGGGTTGATCGATGCGGATATGGTGCTTGAAACCGGAACGGATGTGGTCGGGCATATCAACGGCGGGCATTCTGCCCTGCCCGACGATCAGATCATCTGCCTGTGCGAAGGCTGCAAGGCCGCGCTTGAGATCGTGCATAACGGGAACGAACGCGCCGCCTTGCTGACGCTGAACACAGCGCGCGAGTTGGGCAAGCTTGATCAGTTGATCCTGGGCACCGACGGTCCGGCGGGATCTGGCGTGCAGCCTTTGGGGATCATGCGCATGGTCGCGATGCTGTCGTCGCTTGGCGATGTACCTGCCGAGATCGCCTTTTGCTTTGCCAACGGCAACACCGCACGGCAACGCAAGCTGGACACCGGATTGATCGAGGTCGGCAAATGCGCGGATTTCGTCCTGATGGATCAGGCACAGCATGCGCCCGGCAAAAATATGCTTGAATCTGTGCAACTGGGTAATCTGCCCGGTGTTGGCATGACGGTGATTGATGGCGTGGTACGCAGCCTGCGCAGCCGGAATACGCCCCCTGCCACGCGGCTCCCCGAGCTGATTTGCGGCACCGTCGGCGCCTGAACGCCGGCATAAGCGGCTGCGGCGGGGGATCTGCCGCGCTCCAAGTGACGCGATGTTTCAATGACATCGCAGGTGCCAGTGGCCGCTTTCCCCGGTTTCGGGGAAAGTAGGGCTTTCCTTACCTTTATATTCATGGTCAATTTTCGCCGAGATATGGGGCCGCAGGTGCGGAGGGCCTTGGTGCGCGTAAAATCCTGTCAAACGTCAGCTTGCGGAACATCGTTCCATCATGCGGTATTGGCAGTTTGAATTTTAGCGCTTAGGCTGCAGAAATCAGAGTCGCGGACAATCGTGGAGGAGTGTCCGGCAACAGGCTCGATAAGGGAGGACGAAATGGCCACACTATCTGTATCTATGCTGTCTGCGGGCGGGTGCATATGACCGCAATGACCCCCGAAGAAGCCATTCGCCACGTGGTTTCAACGAACCCGACGTTCGAAGTAACCGAAAGTAATATCCGTGGCGTCACCTATAAAACATTCAAGAATATCCCGAAAACCCTGGGCGGGCTGATCCAGGCGAGCCGCGAAATCCAGGGAAATGGCGCGGCGGAGTTTCTGGTCTATCAGGATGAACGCTGGACCTATGATGCGTTCACCGCCGATGTGAACCGCATTGCCAACGGGCTGCGCGACACGCTGGGGATCAAGACCGGCGATCGTGTCGGCATCGCGATGCGCAACTATCCCGAACTGCTGATGCTCACGCTGGCGGTCGCGTCAGCGGGTGCTGTGGTGGTGTTCGTCAATGCGTGGTGGACCACCGAAGAGCTTGACTATGCGTTGCAAGACAGCGGGGCCAAGACGGTCTTTGCCGATGGTCCCCGTTTTGAACGGATGAAACCGCTCGAGGATGATCTGGGCCTGCGTCTCATCGGCGTGCGCGATGCCGAAGAAATGGGCCCGCACAAGCTGTCGGACCTCATGCAGGGCATGGCCGAAACGCCGCCCGAAGGGGTCGACCTGGACACGGACGATGACTTTGCGGTGATGTATTCCTCTGGCACGACGGGCAAGCCGAAAGGGGTGGTGCAGACCCACCGCGGCGCGCTTAGCGCGGTGTTCAGCTGGCTGTTACAGGCCGTCGCCGCGCCGCTGGTCACCCCCCCTGAACCCGGCGCACCGCCCGCGCCGCGCCCGTCGGGGTTGATCGTCACGCCGCTGTTCCACGTCACCGCGACGCATCCGCTGTTTCTGCTTAGCCTGCCCGCCGGTGCCAAGATTTCCTTGCTGCACAAGTGGGACGCCGAAGAAGCGGTGCGTGTGATCAACCGCGAAGGCGTGACCCGTTTTCTCGGCGTGCCGACGCAATCTGCCGACCTGCTGGAAGCCGCAAAGCGTATGGGGGAAACCCTGCCGACGCTCACCTGGCTTGGCGCAGGCGGGGCGAAACGCCCTGCGGCGCAGGTCGCGCAGTTGAAAAACCAGTTCCCCGCCGCCGATATCGCGACAGGCTGGGGCATGACCGAGACGAACGCGCTTGGCATCGGCATGGTGGGCGAGGAATACAACAAACGCCCCGACGCCGCAGGCAAGCTGCATCCGCCGCTGCAAGACATCCGCTTTCTGGACGACAAGGGCAACGATGTCCCGCAGGGCGAATTGGGCGAGATTACCGTCAAAAGCCCCGCCAATATGCGCTGCTACCTCAACAAGCCGGAAGCCACAGAAGAGACGATGCAAGACGGCTGGCTGCGCACCGGTGATCTGGGTGTGATCGACGCCGAAGGCTATATCACCATCCTTGATCGCAAGAAGAACATCATCATCCGGGGCGGCGAAAACATCGCTTGTCTGGATGTCGAAGGGGCGCTGCACACGCATCCCGATGTGATCGAGGCCTGCGCGTTTTCCGTTCCGGACCCGCGCTTGGGCGAAGTCGTCGGGGCCTCTGTGCAGACCCGTGATGGCAAGCCTTTGACGCAAGCCGATATGGCGGCGCACCTCGACGGGCGGCTGGCCAAATTCAAGATACCCGAAAAGCTGTGGTGCCAGGACGGTCCTTTGACCCGTGGTGCCACCGACAAGATTGACCGCCGTGCGATCCGCGCGGCCTGTCTGGACACGTAAGGCCCACCAACCGGGCCGGAAGAAAGGAAGACTATGAACACCCCAACCGACGCAGAAATTGGTGCCTATATCGGTGCTGCCGGTAAAGCCGCATGGGAGGTCCCAGACCTGCCCGCCAACACCAAACAGCGCGAGATCAAATCCGTAGGCATCATCGGCGCGGGTACGATGGGCGGCGGCATCGCGATGAACTTTGCCACCGCGGGCATCCCCGTCACCATCGTCGAGACCACGCAAGAGGCGCTGGACCGCGGGTTGAAGGTCGTGCGCGGCAACTACCAGCGCAGCGCCGACAAGGGCCGTTTCCCGCAAGAAGAAGTCGAAGCGCGGATGGATCGCTTTGACGGCAAGCTGGAACTGGCGGCCTTGGCCGAGTGTGATCTGGTGATCGAAGCCGTGTTCGAAGATATGGAGCTGAAGCGCAAGATCTTCACCGAGCTGGACCGCGTGATGAAACCGGGCGCGATCCTTGCGACGAACACCTCGGCCTTGAACATCGACGAAATCGCGGCGATGACCAAGCGCCCCGAAGACGTGATCGGGCTGCACTTTTTCTCGCCTGCCAACGTGATGAAACTGCTCGAAATCGTGCGCGCGAAACATACTGCTGATGATGTGGTCGCGACCTCGATGGATCTGGCGGCCAAGATCAACAAGATCGCTGTGCTCGTCGGCGTTTGCCCCGGTTTTGTCGGCAACCGTATTTTGTTCGCACGCCAGAAACAGGCCAACAAGCTACTGCAACAGGGCTTGATGCCGTGGGATGTGGACGCCGCGCTGAACGCCTTTGGCTTCAAGATGGGGCCGTTCCAGATGTCCGATCTGGCCGGTCTGGATATCGGCTGGTCCAAAGGGGCCAAGACCGAAAACCCGATCCGCGATGCGCTGTGTGAAATGGACCGTCGCGGCCAGAAGACCCAAGCGGGTTTCTACGACTATGATGAATCCCGCCGCCCGATCCCGTCGGATGTGGTTGCCGGTGTGATCAAGGACATCACCGGTGCCGAAGCCAACCAGATGTCGCAGGAAGAGATCATCGAGATCTGCATCTACCCGATGATCAACGAAGCGGTCAAAATCCTCGAGGAAAACAAGGCGCAGCGCCCCTCTGACATCGATGTGGTCTGGCTGAACGGCTATGGCTGGCCCGCCGATAAGGGCGGCCCGATGTTCTATGGCGATATGGTCGGTGCGCAGGCCGTGCTGGACGTGATGGAAAACCTGGGTGCCGAAGACCCCGAATTCGCGCCCGCTGAACTGCTGCGCGACCTGGCCAAGAATGGCGGGAAATTCACTGAAATCGACACCGGAGGGCTGAAGGTATGAGCTATCAATATATCACCACCGAAAAGAAGGGTCACATCCTTGTTGTGACCATGAACCGCCCCGAGGTGTACAATGCCGTGCACGTCGACATGCATAATGAAATGGCCGATTGCTGGGACGCATTTGCAGCGGATCAGGATCTTTGGGTCGCGGTTCTGACCGGCGCGGGGGACAAGGCGTTCTCCGCGGGGAACGACCTGAAAGCCACCGCTGCGGGCGGGTCGAAGGCGACAATGCCCGCCAGCGGCTTTGCCGGTCTGTCCTCGCGTTTTGATCTGGAAAAGCCCATCGTCGCAGCCGTCAACGGTTTCGCAATGGGCGGCGGATTTGAAACCGCGCTGTCATGCGACATTATCCTCGCCTCTGATCAGGCGAAATTCGCCCTGCCCGAGGTCAAGGTCGGCTTCTTCGCCGCGGCGTCCGGCGTGCAGCGCCTGTCGCGCTATATCGGGCGGCTTGCCGCGCAAGAGATGATGTTCACCGGCCGCACCATCATGGCCGATGAGGCGCTGTCGATGGGCTGCGTTAACGCGGTCTATCCTGCCGACCAGCTGATGGCGAAAGCGATGGAAAAGGCCGAAGAGCTGTGCGCCGTGTCGCCGTCGGCGGTCAAGGCCACGAAACGCGTCCTGAACGACATGTACAAGCGCGACGGGATGCAAGACAGCATCGCCTATTCACGCGAGGTGATCGCGGACCTCAGCAAAACCGAAGATTTCAAGGAAGGCGTGAACGCCTTTGTCGAAAAACGCAAACCCAACTGGGTCAATAAATAATCGAACCAACTGCCAGGAGGCACTCTATGTCACATAACGAAGCTATGGCCGGAATGAATAATCTCGAGATGTCCGAGAAGGCCAAGCCGCTGTTGGCCGCCGTCATCAAACACATCCGCGAAAATGTCGATCCGATCACCGACGAATATTTCCGCCTTGGCGAAGGTCGTGCCGACCGCTGGTCACACGCGCCCGGCCAGTTGGAGCTGCTGGAAACCGCCAAGAAAAAGGCCCGTGAAAATGGGCTGTGGAATTTCTTTTTGCCCAATGCCGAAACCGGTGAAGGTCTGTCGAACCTCGATTACGCCTATATCGCGGCCGAGCTTGGCAAAAGCCCGCTGGCCTCTGAATCCCTGAACTGTTCCGCGCCCGACACCGGCAACATGGAAGTGCTGGAACGGATCGGGACGCCAGAGCAGAAAGAAAAGTGGCTCAAGCCGCTGTTGGCCGGTGAAATCCGGTCGGCCTTCGCGATGACCGAGCCCGATATGGCGTCCTCGGATGCCAAGAATATCTCTACCTCTGCCGTGCTGGAAAACGGTGAATGGGTCATCAACGGCGAGAAATACTATATCTCCGGTGCCGGTGATCCGCGCTGCAAGATCATGATTACCATGGTCAAGACATCGCCCGACGCCGAACCTTTCCGTCAGCAGTCGCAGATCCTCGTGCCGATCGACACCCCCGGTGTTGAAATTGTCGGCCCGATGCATGTCTTTGGTCACGACGACGCGCCGCACGGTCACATGCACATCAAGTTCACCAATGTGCGCGTGCCCGAGGAAAACATCCTCTGGGGCGAAGGCAAGGGCTTTGAAATCTCCCAAGTGCGTCTTGGGCCAGGCCGCATCCACCACTGCATGCGCTCTATCGGAGCGGCGGAAAAGGCGCTGGACCTGATGATCGAACGCGGGCTGAGCCGTGAAGCCTTTGGCAAGAAAATCATTGATCTGGGCAAGAACATGGAAACGATCTCTCGCGCCAAGATCGAGATTGAAGCCATGCGCCTGATGGTTCTGAAAGCCGCCAAGGCGATGGACGTTCTGGGCAACAAAGAGGCTCGCATCTGGGTCAGCATGATCAAGGCGATGGTGCCGGAAAAGGTCTGCAACATCATCGATCAGGCGATGCAGGTGCATGGTGCGACAGGTATTTCGCAGTGGTCGCCGCTGTCGGGCATGTACACGTCGCAGCGCACGCTGCGCTATGCGGATGGCCCTGATGAGGTCCACCACCACGTGATCGCCCGCGCCGAGGTCAAGGATTATCAGGAATCCAACCTGCGCACATCGCGCGCCCGTGAAGAGATCGCCACAGGCCGTACGCGAGGTGGCGTATGACCCTATTCGATCTGACCGGAAAGGTGGCGCTGTTGACCGGCGCCTCCAAGGGCATGGGGCTGGCGATGGCCAAGGGTCTGGCCGAGCATGGCGCGACAGTCGTCATCTCGGCCCGCAAGCAAGACCAGCTGGACGCCGCCGCCGCCGAGATCAACGCGCTTGGCAAGGGCAAAGCGTTCGGCGTCGCCTGCAATGTTGGTTACAAAGAGCAGCTGCAAGCGCTGGTGGACGAGACCCACAAGCTGGCAGGCAAGATCGACATCGTGATCGGCAACGCGGGCGTGAACCCCTACTATGGGCCCACGTCCGAGATCCCAGATGACGCCTATGAAAAGACGATGAACGCCAATGTGCTGTCCAATCTTTGGCTGGCACAGATGGTGGCCCCCGACATGATCGAGAAAGGCGCCGGGTCGATGGCGTTCACCTCGTCCATCGGGGCGTTCAAACCGTCGGTCATGCTGGGCACCTATGGCATGTCCAAGCTGGCCCTGATCGGCCTTGTGCGCAACCTGGCCGCCGAATTCGGGCCCAAGGGGCTGCGGTTCAACGCAATCTGCCCGGGTCTGGTGAAAACCGAATTCGCGCGCGAGCTGTGGGATAATCCCGATGTCGAGAAACGCATCAAGAACGAGATCCCGCTCCGCCGTCTTGGCGAGGCAGAGGATTTTGCGGGGCTCGCCGTGTTCCTCGCCTCTGATGCAAGCCGCTACATGACCGGTCAGGCGCTGACCGTTTGTGGCGGGTCGAACATGTGGACGTAAGGGGCTGCTATGGAACTGAAGGATAAAATCATCGTCATCACCGGTGCCGCAAGCGGCATCGGCAAGGCGATGGCCATCCGCTTTGCCGCGGAAGGGGCCAAGAAAGTCGTCTGTGTCGACCTCAACAAAGAGGGCGCGCAGGCGGTTGCCGATGAAATCGACGGCGTGGCTTTCGGTGTGAATGTCGGTGTCGAGCAAGAGATCGCGGATATGATCGATGCCGTGGAAAACGACATCGGCCCGATTGATCTGTTCTGCTCTAACGCAGGCATATTGATCGCGGGCGGCATGGAAGTGCCGAACGAAGACTGGCAGCGGATCTGGGATATCAACGTGATGGCCCATGTCTGGGCCGCCCGTCATCTGGTGCCGCGCATGACCGAACGCGGGGGCGGCTATCTGCTGAACACCGCGTCTGCGGCGGGGCTGCTGAACCAGGTCGGCTGCGCGCCTTACGGCGTGACCAAACACGCGGCTGTTGCTGTGGCCGAATGGCTGGCGATGTCCCATGGTGATGACGGGATCAAGGTGTCGGTGCTTTGCCCTCAGGCTGTCCGCAGCGAGATGACCCGCGGTCACGAGGATTCTGTCGCCGCGCTCGACGGTCTGCTTGAAGCGGAACCCGTGGCCGAAGCCTGCCTGGAAACCATCCGCAACGAGACGTTCCTTGTGCTGCCCCACCCGCAAGTGCTGGAGTATATGCGCAAGAAAACCGAGAATTACGATCGCTGGATCGGGGGCATGCGCAAGCTGCACCGGATGTATGGCGACCGCAGAAACCCGCAGGGGAATGTATCGTGATCGGCTATACCACCGTGGGCACCAGCGACATGGCGCGGGCCAAGCAGTTCTATTGCGACCTGTTCGAAAGCAAGGGCGCCAAGGTGCTGATCGACAGCGGCCGGATCGCCATGATCGGCACCGGCCGCGGCACGCCCATGATCTCTGTCTGCGAACCCTTCAACAAAGAGGTCCCCACCCCCGGAAACGGGGTGATGGTCGCTTTTACCGCTGACAGCAAAGAGGAAGTGGACGAGATCTACGCCAAGGCGATCTCGCTTGGTGCGACAGACGAGGGCGCGCCGGGACAACGGATACCGGACCGTTTCTACGGGGCCTATGTCCGCGACCTTGATGGCAACAAACTGTGCTTTTTCAAATTCGGTTAAAGTGAAAGTCTGCCGTCCGCGCTACGCGGGCGGCAACCCATAGACGCGCCGCGCTGTGCCGGAGAAAAGCGCCTCTTGTGCTGCGTCGTCCAGATGCGCTGACATCTTCTTGAACGCGTTCCAGATCACCACATAGCTGACCGCCGTGCGATCCACGGGAAAGTTGCTTTCGAACATGCAGCGTTCGGGGCCGAAGACATCCAGCATATGCGCATACCATTTGCCCTGCGTCTCTACGATCTCGTCCGAGGACGGTGGCAGGTCGCGGTGCATGTAGCCGTAACCGTTGTCTGGCATGCATAGCCCGCCCAGCTTGGCCATCACATTGGGGCATTCCGCCAACTCAGACATATGATCTTTCCATGCGGCAAAGATATCGTCGCGTTTGCCTTCGAACCGTCCAACGCCCAAGGGTGTGCCGAAGTGGTCAAGGATCAGCGTGGTCTGTGGCACCGCGCGGGCAAGGTCCAGAAACTCTTGGTGTTGATGGTGGTAATGCCAGCTGTCCAGCGTCAGCCCACGCTCCCCCAGGATCGCGGCACCGCGGATGAAATCAGGGGCACCGTATTGGTTTTCGACCCCACGTCCGGGGATCGCCAGATGCTGCGGTTCCGCATCGCGCGCGCCGGAGTTGCGGATACCCTTGAACAGCCCGTTCCCTGCGGCCTCATGCGCGTCGAGCGCGGCATGCAGCTGGTCGGGGGGCAGCACCAGTTCGGTCTGCGCGATGATGCCCGCGATCTGCGCCTGACCGCGCGGCACCTGCGCCGCCATCTGCGCCACAGTGCGGGTCTCGCCCACCGATTGCAGATGCGCGGGCGCGTCGCGATCCCAATAGGACCGACATTCGATATAGACCGTCTGCACCACGTTATGCCCGGCCCCTGTGTCGCGCCAAAGCGCGTCCATCTCGTAGACGGCGGGGGCGTCGGGCGTGCCGTGACGCCAGAGGTGGTGGTGGGGGTCCACAATCTCGCGCTGCGGGTCGATTGCGGTCTCGGGGACCAGTCCCAGCCAGTCGTCGCGCAGTTCGATCCCCGGTCGCCAACCCGGATAGCGGCCCCCCGTCTGTGTCATGAAGCAGCTTCTTTCTTTTTATAGGGGCGCATCAGCCCTTCTTGCGCCGTTGTCGCGGCAAGTTGGCCGTTCTGATTGTAGATCAGCCCGCGATTGAACCCGCGCGCGCCGCCAGTAAAGGGGGCGTCAAGTTCGTACAGATGCCAGTCAGAGAAATCGATCGGCGCGTGAAACCACATGGCGTGGTCAAGGCTGGCGGTCATGACCTGCCCCTGGAACCACGTCAGCCCGTGGGGCCGCAGCGACGAGCCGAGCAGGTTCATATCGGACGCATAGGCGAGCAGGCAGTGCTGCATGATCGGGGACTGCCCCTTTGCCGCCTCCATCCGGAACCAAAGATAGTTCTTGTCCGAGGTCTTCTCCGGTTCGAACAGATCGCGCGGGTCAACCTCGCGGATCTCAATAGGGCGTTCGCGCAGGAAATCGTCGCGGTGTTTGGGCGAGATTTTTTCGATATAGGGTTCGCGCAGGTCGGGACGGTCAAGCCAGTGTTCCGGCCCTTTTACGTCGGGCATCTTGTGCTGGTAATCCCAGCCATCTTCGGGCACGTGGAACGACGCTGAGAGGTTGAAGATCTGCTTGCCGTGCTGGATCGCGACGACCCGCCGCGTGGTAAAGCTGCCCCCGTCGCGGGCGCGGTCGACCTGATAGATCACCGGGATCGACGGGTCACCGGGACGGATGAAATAGGCATGCAGCGAATGGCACATCCGGTCCGGCACCGTGCGATAGGCGGCCATCAAAGCCTGCGCGATAACATGGCCGCCAAAGATGCGCGTGGTGGTTTCCCCGCCCGACCCGATGCCGCGGAACAAGTCGATCTCAAGCTGTTCGATATCCAGCAATTCAAGGAGTTGGCGGGCCACATCGGTCATCTGGGTTCAGTCCTTCTGGGTCGCACGCGCATTGGCGTAGGAGACATAAAAATCAAAGCTGTCCGGGTTGGCCATTGAATCCCTGTTCACCACCTTTTCCGGATCCTGCCCAAGCAATAGCTTTTTCACAGGAACCTCAAGCTTTTTGCCAGATAGGGTGCGGGGGATCTCGGCGACCTCGATGATCTCGTTCGGGATGAACCGCGCCGAGACGTTCTTGCGGATTGCCGCGTTGATCTTGTCCTTGAAGGCGTCATCAAAGGCGACGCCTTGGGCTGGCACCACAAAGAGCGGCATAAAGCTTTCGCGCCCCAGAAATTCGAGGTCGACAACAAGGCTGTCCATCACCTCGTCCAGCCCTTCGACGGCCTGATAGATTTCCGCACTGCCAAGGCGCAGACCCTTGCGGTTGATCGTGGCGTCAGAGCGGCCATAGATCACCGACCCGCCGTGTTCGTTGATCTCGATCCAGTCGCCGTGGCGCCAGATGCCGGGATAGGTGTCGAAATAGCTGTCGTGCAGGCGGCTGCCATCATCGTCGCCCCAGAAGAACAGCGGCATCGACGGCAGCGGCTCGGTACAGACCAATTCGCCCACCCCGCCGGTCAGGTCATTGCCATCCTCGTCGAACGCACGCACCGCGTTGCCAAGCGCGCGGCACTGCATTTCACCTGCGCGCACCGGCATGCCGGGATGGCCCAGCACAAAGGCCCCCGCCAGATCGGTCCCGCCCGAGATGGGCGCCAGCCAGACGTCCTGCTTCACCTGTGCGTATATCCAGTCATAGGCATCAGAGCTCAGCGGTGATCCGGTCGAGCCGAGCGAGCGCAGCGCAGAAAGGTCGACCTCGTCGCGTGGGGTCAGCCCTGCCTTCATGCAGCCGCTAAAGAAAGCTGCGCCCGCGCCAAAGAAATCAAGCTTTTCATCCGCGACAAAGCGCCAGATCACGCCCATGTCAGGATAATTCGGCGCCCCGTCGAACATCGCGACCGTGGTGCCCTGCCCCAGTGCGGTGAATTGCGAGTTCCACATGATCCAGCCCGAGGATGTCAGCCAGCAATAGCGCCCGCCGCGCCGAAGATCATGGTGTAGAGATTGTTTTGCGGATTCCAGAATGATCCCGCCATGCCCGTGCACGATCGGCTTGGGGTTGCCGGTGGTGCCGGAGGAATAGACGATCCACAGCGGATGATCGAACGGGACTTGCGTGCTTTCATAGGGTGCGTCGCGATCCAGCAGGCTGTCCCACGCCATATGCCCCTTGGGCAGATCCCCGACAAAAGGCACCGTGACGCATTGCACCAGACTGGGCAGCGCCGCCTCTAGCCCTGCGAGGATCTCGCGGCGGTCCACGGTTTTGCCCGCGTGGACATAGCCGTCTTGCGCGATCAGCACCTTGGGTTCAATCTGCTTGAACCGGTCCAGAATGGCGACATGCCCCATATCGGGGGCGCAAAGCGACCAGATCGCGCCGATGCTTGCGGTGGCCAGAAAGGCGATCATCGCGGTTTCGGTATTGGGCAGCACGGCGACAACGCGGTCGCCTTTGGTCACGCCCATATCCCGCAGATGCGCGGCGACGCTTGCCACTTGTGCGCGCAGCTCGGACCAGGACAGACGTTTGCGGCCAAAGGTTTCGGACTGCACGATCAGCGCATCGCCGTCAGGCTGGCTGTCCACATGCTTCATGATCTGGTCGGTGTAGTTCAGCATCGCGCCGGGGCACCATTCGGCACCGGGCATCTGACGCTTCGCCATGACGGTCGTGTAGGGCGCGCTGGCCTGTACGTCGAAATAGTCCCAGATCGCGGACCAGAACCCGTCAAGGTCGGTCACGCTCCACTCCCACATGGCGTTATAGTCGTCGAACGTCAGCCCGCGTTGGTCTTTCAGGAACCGTTCAAATTCCGCCATGGTCGAGGCATCGGCGCGCTCTTTTGTCGGGGTCCAAAGGATATCGTTCATGTCATCGCTCCGTGGATGAGGGCCTTGAGTTGGGGGCGCGCGGGGTACGAGCTGGACGGCGCAAGCTGCGTGAAGAATACGACAGACAGATCCAGCACCGGATCAATCCAGAAGAAGGTAGAGGCCATGCCGCCCCAGCTGAAATCGCCTAGGCTGCTGGGAACGCGGACGCGACCGGGGTTCAGTACCACGGCACCGCCAAGGCCAAAGCCCATCCCTTCCATCGGTTGTTCGGCAAAGCTGGCAGGCCCCATCGACGCGATGTCACCGGGCAGATGATTGCGCATCATAAAGTCGAGCGTCTTTGGCGAGATCAGCCCCGCCCCACCGGTGCGCAGCATTTCGGCGAACTTGAGGTAATCATCAATGGTGCCCACCAGTCCGCCGCCGCCAGAATGCATCTGAGCGTTCAGGAAGGGGGAGGTGTCGGGTTTGTCCACGCAGCGCAGCACGGGCGTCTCTGGTTTGGCCGCGTTCATGCCATAGGCGCTGCCCGCCAGCGGGGTGTAAAGCGAGGCAAAGCGGTCAATGCCACCTGCGGGCACGGAAAACCGCGTCTCGTCCATGCCAAGGGGGCCAAGGATTTCATCAACCAGAAACGTCTCTAGCGACTTGCCCGAAACGACCTCTATCACGCGGCCAAGCACGTCGATGCCCACGGAGTATTCCCAACGGGTGCCGGGGTGAAACGCCAGCGGCAATGCGGCGACGCGGTCGGTCATCTCTGCCAGCGATCCCTGATCGGCGCGGAACAGGATGTCGGCCTCGTCCATTGCCTTTGCCGTGATGCCGGGGTTGAACGGATAGCTCAGCCCCGAGGTATGGGTCAGCAGCTGGTGCAGTGTCGGCGTCTGGCAGGGTTCGGTCTGATCCGCCGCTGTCGCGCCGTCGATCAGGCAGCGCATATCGGCGAAAGCGGGGATGAAATCAGACACCGGCGCATCAAGGTGGAACAGCCCGCGTTCCGCCAACATCATGATGCCGACCGAGGTGACGGGTTTGGTCATCGAATAGATGCGGGCGATCGTGTCGCGTGTGAACGGCTGCCCGGTGTCCGTGTCGCGCTGGCCCTTGGCATCAAAGTAGACTTCTTGCCCGCCCTGCGCCACCAGCACCGAACACCCGGCAAACCGTTTGCGGTCCACATAGGTCTGCATCCAGTCCCCGATGCGGCCCAGCTTATTTGTGTCGAACGCCAAAAAACTTTCCTCCCGAGCCGCGACCGCGCCTCAGGAGGATGAGGCCGCGGAACGCGACGATTTCAATAGATGATTTACTGATAATGGTCCGGTTTAGGTCATCAGACCTCAAGCCATTCCTTGCGCACGTCATCACGCTGGCGCAATTCAGCCGGCGTGCCCTCATAGACCACCTGACCATGCCCCATGACATAGACCCGATCCGCGATGTCCATCGCGATCGACAGTTTCTGTTCCACCAGCAGGGTAGAGATCCCGCGGTTGGCGATCTCTTTGAGCACCTCGGCGACCTTCTGCACCATCTGCGGGGACAGACCTTCGGTGGGTTCGTCGATCATGACCAGATCGGGGTCGCCCATCAGCGTGCGACACATGGTCAACATCTGCTGTTCCCCCCCCGACAGAACCGAGGCTTCGACATCCGCGCGGCGATCAAGGTTTTCGAACATGTCGAACATCGACTGCATTGACCAACGGCCCGCGCCATCCTTCTGCCCCGGCTTCAGACCCAGCGTCAGGTTCTGCCGCGTCGTGAGACCGGGAAAGATATCGCGGTTTTCGGGCACATAGCCGATCCCCATATTGGCGATCTGGAACGCTTTCTTGCCGCTGATCTCCTGCCCCTGAAACTTGACCGATCCTTTCGGTTCGACCTCGCCCATGATGGCCTTGCAGGTGGTAGACCGCCCCACCCCGTTGCGCCCCAGAAGCGCGACGATCTCGCCTTCTTTGACGTTCAGGTTCACCCCCTGAAGGATGTGGGACTTGCCGTAGAAGGCGTGCATATCCGTGACTTCGAGCATCATTAGTGTTCTGCCTCCAATGCGGCGCCCAGATAGGCTTCTTGTACGCGGGCGTCTGCACGCACCTCTTCGGGTTTTCCGGTGGCGATGATTTCGCCATAGACCAGCACCGAAATCCGGTCGGCGAGACCGAAGACCACGCTCATGTCATGTTCCACCATGATCAGCGTCTTGCCCGCGGTCACCTTGAGGATCAGGTCGGTGATATAGTCGGTTTCCGTATTGCTCATCCCCGCCGTCGGTTCGTCCAGCATGATGACATCGGCACCGCCCGCGATGGTGATCCCGATTTCAAGCGCGCGCTGTTCGGCGTAAGACAGGGTGCCCGCGGGCAGGTTGCGCCGTTCCAGCAGGTTGATCTGGTCAAGGATGCGGTCCGCGCCCTCGGTCAGTTCACGGGACCGGTTCACCAGATTCCAGAAGCTGTATTTATAGCCCTGCGACCACAAGAGCGCACAGCGCACGTTTTCAAACACGCTCATCGCCGGAAAGATGTTGGTGATCTGGAACGAGCGGCTTAGCCCCTTGCGGTTGATCTGGAAGGGTTCGAGCCCGGCCAGATCCTCTCCGTGCAGCTTTACCGTTCCAGCCGAAGGCGCAAACCGTGCGGTGATCAGGTTGAACAGAGTCGATTTCCCCGCGCCGTTCGGCCCGATCACGGCGTGACGTTCCGCCTTGCCGATGCTCAGGTCGATGCCGCGGATGATCTCGGCCTTGCCAAAGCTTTTCTTGAGGCCAGTCAGTTCAAGTGCGGGTGTGCTCATGACGCGCCTCCTGCTGTGTTTGCTTCACTCCATGCTTCTTTCAGTGCGGGTGCTGTGGCCTTGGCAATGCCAAGCCCGATCAGCGTTATCGCACCGGCCACCAGCCATGGCATCAGCGTGTGGCTGTCGAATGTGGTCCAGAAGACGGTCATTTCATTGTCACCCGTGGCCCCATGACGATAGTGGAACGTCATCTCGACCAGTGCCGCCAGCCCCATCAAACCGATTGCCGCCGGCAGCAGCGTCTTGAGATAGGGCATGATCAACGTCGATGCCTTGCCCAGCTTGAACACAGGCACATGCATCATCAGCAGACCTGCCAGACCACCGGGGAAGAACATCACCGTGGAGAGGAACAGGACGCCCGCATAAAAGGCCCAAAGCTCGGTCGACAGGCTCAGAACGGTTTGCAGCAGGGTAAAGGCGATGGCCCCGATGATCGGGCCAAAGAAGAACCCGACGCCGCCAAGGAATGTCACCAGCAGGATGATCCCTGACGAGGCGGTGTTGAGGTTTTCCTCGGTCAGGATTTCATAGTTGATCGCGAAAAGCCCACCGGACACGCCTGCAAAGAAGCCAGAGGCGACAAAGCTGTAGAAGCGGACCCACCGCGAGGAATAGCCGAGAAACTCTGCCCGTTCGGGATTGTCGCGCACCGCGTTCGCCATGCGACCCACAGGGGTGCGGCTCCAGAGGTACATCAGCGCGGCAGAGATCACGACCCAGCCAGCGGTCAGGTAATAGACCTCGATCTGTTGCAGGAATTCGACGCCAAAGAAGGGCTGCGCGTAGGTCCGGTCGCCGCTGATGCCTTCCTCGCCACCAAAGAACGCAACGATGATGACGGAACAGGCCGCGATCAATTCGCCCACACCCAGCGAGATCATGGCGAATACCGTGCCCGCGTTACGGGTCGAAAACGCGCCGACGATCATCGCCAAACCCATGCCGAAAAGACCACCAAACACCGGCAAGATCACCAGGGGAATGGTCGAGAAGAAATCGGACATGTTCATGATGTGCATACAGGCAAAGCCGCCCACACCGGCATAGACCGCATGGCCAAAGGACAGCATACCCCCCTGCCCGAGCAGCATGTTATAGGCCAGCGCGAAAACGATCGTGATCGACATCTGGTTCATGATCGTCAGTGCCGAATTATTGGTAAACACCATCGGCAGGATGGCCAGCACGACAGAGGCAATGACCCAGGGGGCCAATGTCAGCACCAGCGACCCTGACCGCATACGCTGCGCGGGTTTGGACGGGTCCGTGGTGATCTGCTCTTTCGGGCGGGCGCCTTTGGGAATGTCGGTTCTTGGATCTGAAACTGTCATGAGCTGCGCTTTCCGAAAAGACCTGCCGGGCGGAAGATGAGGATCAGCACCATCAGGATATAGGGCAAGATGTCGGCGATCTGCGGGCTCGTGAGGCTCCAGAAGTCGCGGAATATGCTGTCATCCAGGCTCTCGGGTTTAGAGATGCCAAGGCCGGTCAGGATATTCTCCATCTCGATGTTATAGGATTTGGCGAAGGTGGTGATCCAGCCGATCAAAAGCGACGCGATCAGCGCCCCCCAGAGCGACCCGAGGCCGCCGATCACGATGGTCACGAACACGATCGACCCAAGCACAAAGGCCATACCGGGGAATGTGCCAAGCACCGGTCCGGCAATCACACCGGCCACGCCGGCCAGCGCCGTGCCGACCCCGAAGACCCCCATAAAGATCAGCGGCACATTGTGGCCCAAGGCTTCGACCGTGCGCGGATAGCTCAGCGCGGCCTGAATGATCATGCCGACGCGGGTCTTGGTCAGCACGTAAAGCAGCCCGATAAAGATGCTGATCGAGATGAAGATCATGAAAATCTTATAGGCGGGGATCGAATTCCCCGAGATCGCAAACGCGGTAAAGTTCAACGCGTCAGGAATGGCGTAGGGCAGTTGGTTCTTGCCCCAGATGAATTGCACCAGTTCTTCGATCAACAGCGCCAGACCAAAGGTAAAGATCAGTTCGGGCACGTGTCCGTATTGGTGCACCCGGCGCAGGCCGTAGCGTTCAACCCCTGCCCCCATCACACCCACGACGAGCGGCGCGATCAGCAGCCCCATCCAGAAGCCGAGCGCAAGACTGATCTGGTAGGCGAAATAGGCACCAAGCATGTAAAAGCTGGCGTGAGCGAAGTTCAAAACACCCATCATCGAGAAAATTAGGGTCAGACCGGCGGAGAGCATGAACAACAGCAATCCAGTAACCAGCCCGTCGATGAGGTTGACGAGAATGAGGTCCATGAGGCCCCTCCAGTAGTGTGGTGGCAAGGTGCAAGAGGGGCCCGCCCGCCAGCGCAGGCGGACCCGAGAGAAATCGCCTTATTCGGGGCGCTTCATCTCGCAGGTTGTCGGGCTGTCCATCGACGCCATTTCGACGGTCGATTCAGTCACGACACCATACCCGGATTGGTCATAGTCAAAGTCCAGGTTGTCGTTTGTGTGGACGCCGACATGCATGTCCTGAATGATCTGGTGATCTTGCGGACGCATGAACAGTTTACCACCCCACATGCTGTCGTATTCCATACCTTCCAGTTTGCTGGCCACCGCGACCACATCTGTGGCGGAGCCCGCTTCGGTGATGGCCTGGGCCAGCATACCGATGGTGTTGAAGATACGGCTTTGGTCGATGTTGCCGTCTGGATACTTCTCAAGGAAGGCGTTGTAGGTGTCGCGCGCTTCTTCGGTGGCAATCGGGTTGATGCTGCCTTGCGAAATCAGGCGGATCTTGTCTTTGCCGCTTTCACCAAAGGCGGCCGTGATGCCGGAACCCGCAGCGTAATAGGTATAGATCGGCCCTTCGAACCCGTTGTCGATGATCGCCTTGCCGATGCCCAGCATGTCAGCGCCCCAGTTCCCGGTGATCACGGCATCCGCACCAGAGGATACAACCTTGCGCGCGTAGGGGGTAAAGTCTTTCACCTTGCCGATGGGGTGCAGTTCGTCACCGACGATCTCGATGCCGTCACCTTTCGCGCCCAGCATTTCATTGGCGGCGGCAGACACAGCCTTACCAAAGGAATAGTCCTGCCCGATGATGTAGACTTTCTTGATGTCCTTGTCCTGAACGATCACATCGGTCAGCGCGTCCATCTTGATGTCAGAGTTGGCGTCGAAACGGAAATGCCAGAAGTTGCATTTGTCGTTGGTCAGCGCAGGGTCCACAGCGGCATAGTTCAGGAACAGAACACGGCTGTCGGGGTTGCGGCGGTTGTGCTTGTCGATCGCTTCGGTCAATGCGTTCGCAACGCCAGAGGAGTTCCCCTGAACGATATAGCGCGCGCCTTGGTCAATCGCGACCTGAAGCTGAATAAGGGATTCTTTGGGGCTGACCTTGTTATCAAAAGGCAGCACTTCCATTTTTTGGCCGTCCAACAGACCGCCTTTGTCGTTTACCATATAATCAGCCGCGAATTCGAACTGATGCAGGCCATTGGTGCCCGTGCTTGCGAATGGACCGGACAGCGGGTCAATGAACGCGATCTTGATGTTTTCGGCAAAGGCTGCGCTCGCGCCAATGACCAAAGAAAGCGCGGAAACCGCGCCGTACTTAGCGATATTTTTCATTTTAATCCTCCCAAGGACGGCCCGGCGCTTTTAATGCGTTTTTTGGATTGCCAGACCTTGGGAAGAGCCTTGCATAATGCGATTTATTGTCAAGCGCCTCTATTCATAAGTTGCGAGCCTGCACCGTCGGTTATGCCATATATTGCGTGACGGTACGGGCAAAATCACCTGCGTGAAATTTTGCCCGCTGCCGTTTTTTGACGCAGGGTCAGAAATAAGCATTTGAAAATAAATGTATTAATGAATTGCACAAGATTGTGACGGCTGATCAGTTTTTACGCGGTGCCTGACAGATGTCCGCTGAACACTATTCAAAAAAAATTTGCGACGGCGGGTGCGATCCTGACAATTGTCATGGCGCCGCAGATGTGCCAATTCCAGCTACTGGAACGAAGCTGCTGGCCGCGGTGGTTGAAATCTATACGACCGGCCAAGTTGATTCTCCCGCCCCGCGGGTCCACACCCTAAAACCGGATGCTGATGGCTTGCGCCGCTGCCGACAAAAGCTGTGCATAGGTCGTTTCAAGCTGTCGTTTCTTCACGTGGAAAGCGGGACCGCCCACATTCAGCCCGTAAACCTGCGACCCGTTGGGCGAAAACACGGGCACCGCGATGCCGTTCACATCGGGACGCCAATCGCCATAGCTTGAACAAAATCCCTTGTCTGCAAACTCTGTCATCGCGGCGGCATAGCTGTCGCGCGCGCGGGTTTCGAACTCGGGCCCTTCGGCTGCAGCATAGCGGAACGCGCGGTCGCGGCTTTCGTCGGACATGCCGGTCAGGATTGCGCGACCAATGGCGGAATCAAACAGCGGCAGCCGTGACCCGACGCGAATTTGCAACGCGACATCCTCGCGCGAGCGTTTGGTTGCGATATAGACAACGTCCAGCCGGTGGACCTCTCCGATCGCGATGGTGACATAGGAATTGGGCCCGTCGCGCAGCTTGCGCATCTCTTCCTGCGCACGGTCGCCGATCTCCATACTCGACAGTACGCCAAAGCCAAGCTGCAGCACCCCTGCGCCCAGCCGATAGGTGCCGGTACGGGCGTCGGCGACAAGATAGTCCAGTTCCACCAGCGTATGGGTCAAGCGCGACACCGTCGCCTTGGGCAGCCCTGTCCGTTCGGAGAAATCCGTGTTGGTCAGGGCTGTTTCGTTTTCCCGAAAGCAGCGCAACACATCCAGCCCGCGGGCAAGCGCCGTGACGAAGTTTCTGTCCTTCGTCTCTGCCGGATCTGTCGCGAACTCGTTGGAGGCCATCTTACTTGCCTTCCAGCGCTTTAAGCCCGTTTTCCGCAAACACAGGGACATAGGCCCCGACCTTCATCGCCCGCTCGGGGTTAGAGGCATTGCCGTCCAGCGCGCGTTTCAACACGCCCTGAATGATTCCCGCCATGCGGAAGAAGCAAAAGGCGAGGTAGAAGCCAAAGTTGTCGATCCCGTCCAGCCCGCGGCGTTCGCAGTATTTGGCGATGAATTCGGCATCACTCGGCACGCCAAGCGCTGCGCGGTCCACACCGCCAAAGCCGCGCCCTTCGGTGCCCGCGGGCATTTGCCACTGCATGATAACGGCCGCAAGGTCAGCGTATGGGTGGCCAATGGTCGACAGTTCCCAGTCCAGAATGGCCAGACATTTGGTGCCGTCTTTCTCGAACATCATATTGTCGATGCGGTAGTCCCCATGCACCAGCGTGCGCTGCCCGTCATCGGCGGGGATGCTGGCGGTCAGCTTTTCGATCAGCTGGTTCATCGCGGGCAGGTCTTCGGTTTCGGACGCGCGGTATTGCTTGGTCCAGCGGGCGACCTGACGTTCATAATAGTTACCGGGGGGGCCGTAATCCGACAGACCCACCGCGTCGATGTCCACCTCGTGCAGGGCGGCAAGCACGCGGTTCATCTCGTCAATCACGCCGGCGCGGCCTGCCTTGTCCATGTCGGGCATGCGCGGGTCCATGAAGTTGCGCCCGTCGATATGATCCATGATGTAGAACGCCGACCCGATCACGTCATCGTCTTCGCACAGCAGGTGCATTTTCGACACGGGCACATCGGTATCCTGCAACGCCTTTTGCACGCGGAACTCACGATCAACCGCATGGGCGGATTTCAACAGAACCCCCGGCGGTTTGCGACGCAGCACATAGTTACGCGACGGGGTTTTCAGCAGGAACGTCGGGTTGGACTGACCGGCCTGGAACTTGGAGACCTCAAGCGGGCCTTCAAAGCCCTCAAGATGTTTTTCCAGATAGGCGCTGACCTTCGGAATATCGAGTGTCTGGGTGTCTGTGCTCATGGCTACCGTTCCTTAACTATAGGTCAGCATGTCAGCAGTCTCGGCTGACATCAGATGCGGGGTCGCGTTGAATTCATGCAGGAAAAACGCGGATTTGGTGAAGACGAATTTGGTGATGGATGTGTTCTTGATCTGCAGGTTCAATGTCATCATCATTTTATGCGGCGCGCCAAGAGACGCGGCCGTCAGCTGCCCGATCACTCCACCGGAGCTTACGGCAAGCACGCGCTCCGCCCCTTCGGCACAGGCGATCAGACGGGCGGCTTCCACGCGGTCGGTGAAATTGGCCCATGTCTCGGCGGGGCCTTCGATCTCGTCTGCCTGCCACTGAAAGACGGTTTCGCGCAGGGTACGGAAATGCACCTTGCGGTCGCCCTTGACCAGGTCGGGAACGGCCCCTTTATAGCGCGCGTCCAGCAGGTTCTGAAAATCATATTCATTCAGGCCCGGGTGGGTGTCGCCTGCCTCGAATCCCATCGAGGCAAGCGTTTCTTTCTGACGGGTCAGGGTGCCGGTGATTGTCCGGTCCGGCACCCAGCCGGTATCGCGGAGCAACTGGCCGACGGCCTCGGATTGCCGGTGCCCGAGGTCCGACAACTTGTCATAGTTGTCAGCCCCAAAAGACGCCTGACCGTGGCGGATGACCAGTAGCTCTCCCATGATGGTTTACAGAACCTCAAAGAGGCCAGCAGCACCCATGCCGCCGCCAACACACATGGTGCAGACAACGTATTTGGCACCGCGACGCTTGCCTTCGATCAGCGCGTGACCAACCATGCGCGCGCCGGACATGCCGTAGGGGTGACCGATAGAGATCGCGCCGCCGTCGACGTTCAACAGCTCGTCCGGGATGCCCAGCTTGTCGCGCGATGCGATCACCTGACAGGCAAAGGCCTCGTTCAGTTCCCACAGACCGATGTCTTCGATCTTGAGCCCGTGCGCTTCCAGCAGCTTTGGCACGGCATAGATCGGGCCGATACCCATCTCATCGGGCTCGCAGCCTGCGGCCATCACGCCAACGTAGCGACCTAGTGGCTGAAGGCCGCGACGTTCGGCTTCTTTCGCTTCCATGACCACAGCGGCGGAGGCACCATCGGACAGCTGCGAGGCGTTGCCCGCAGTGATGAACTTGCCTTCGGGCAGGTGGATGCCGTCTTTGAACACGGGCTTCAGACCGGCAAGGCTTTCCGCCGTGGTGCCGGGGCGGTTGCCCTCGTCTTTTTCCAAGGTGACTTCGTGCTTGGAAATCTCTTTGGTTGCTTTGTCCTGCACCATCATCGTGGTGGTCATCGCGACGATCTCGTCGTCAAAGCGGCCAGCCTCTTGCGCTTGGTGCGTCAGCTCTTGGCTGCGCGCCGCGTATTCGTCCTGTGCTTCGCGGCTCACGTTATAACGCTCTGCCACGTTTTCGGCTGTTTCCAGCATGGTCATGTAGATTTCGGGCTTGTTCTGCTTGAGCCACGGGTCGGCGCTGACGCGCATCTCTGGCGTTTGCACGAGGGAGATGCTGTCGACACCGCCGCCGATGACAATGTCCATCCCGTCGGTGATCACCTGCTTGGCCGCGGTGGCGATTGCCATCATGCCGGATGCGCACTGACGGTCCAGCGACATGCCTGCAACGGTCACGGGCAGACCTGCGCGGATGGCGGCCTGACGCGCGATGTTGCCGGCCTGATGCCCCTGCTGCAAAGCGGACCCGATGACACAGTCGGAGATTTCCGACCCGTCAAGACCGGCGCGCTTCACGGCGTTCTCGATGGCGTGGGCGGCAAGCGCCTGTGGTGTGGTGGCGTTGAACGCACCGCGATAGGCTTTGCCGATCGGGGTACGGGCGGTGGATACGATTACTGCGTCACGCATGGTGATCTCCCTTTGAAAGTTCGTCTGTTAGCCCCAATCCAGATCAAGACCCTGGGCCTTGGCTGCATTGAGCGCGTATTTCTTCGTTTGACTAAAGGCATCGGTCAGCTCTTGCTGGCGGCCTGCGTCGGTGATTTTGTCGAAAGCGGATGCGACACCTTCAGGGGTATTCTCGTCGCCGGTCAAGGTCACGCCTTCCGTTTCGTAAATACGGGTCTGGGCAAAGCCACCCGCCCCTGCCCCAAGGATCACACGGCTGGGGCCGTCCTCGCTGACGAGGTACAGCAGGCCGGGGGTAATCGTTTCGGGGGCCAGCAGGGCTTGGGCCTGCTCAGGCAGCAGGTCGGCGGTCATCCGCGTGGCCGCTGTGGGGGCCAGCGTGTTGACACGGATATTGTCGCGCGCGCCTTCCAGATGCAGCACGTTCATCAGCCCCATCATCGCCGCTTTGGCCGCACCGTAGTTGGATTGACCAAAGTTGCCATACAGCCCCGAGGCCGAGGATGTCAGCACAATGCGTCCGTATTTCTGTTCGCGCATGATCGGCCAGCAGGCATGGGTCACATTGGCAGACCCGATCAGATGCACGTCGACGACCTTGCGAAAATCAGACATCTCCATCTTGGAAAACGTCTTGTCCCGCAGGATGCCTGCGTTGTTCACCAGAATGTCGATGCGGCCCCAGGCGTCCATGACCTGCGTGACCATATCCTTGACACCGGCCTCGTCCGAGACATCACAGCCATGCGCCATCGCCTCGCCGCCCGCGTCGCGGATTTCCTGCGCGACGGCTTCGGCAGCCGCCGACGAAGACCCTTGCCCGTCGGTTGTCACGCCCAGATCATTGACCATAACCTTTGCACCGCGTGCCGCGAGGCCAAGCGCATGGCTACGCCCTAGGCCCGTGCCCGCGCCGGTGACAATAGCGACGCGGTTGTCAAAACGAATATCCATCATCGCCCCTTAGTGCAGTGCTTGTTCAAAGATGTTCGGTCCGCTCATCACATTGATGCCGCCGCTGACGGGGACAATCGCGCCGGTGATATAGGCACCGCCCTTGCCACAAAGAAACAACATGCAGCCCGCGATATCCGTATCGGTTCCGACGCGGCGCAGGGGGACGTCTTCGCCCACCTTGCTGCGCATATCCTCGTCATGGGTCGCAAAGGCGGTCATCCGCGACACGAAGGGTCCGGGGGCCAATGCGTTCACAGTGATCGCGTCACCGGCCAGTTCCTTGGCGAGGATCTTGCTCAGGTGGATCACAGCGGCTTTCGAGGCAGAGTAGCTGTAGGCGCCATCGCCCATCTCGCGTTCGCCCATCACCGACCCGACGTTCACCACCCGCGCCGGATCGTCGATCGTCGCGTTTGCCTTGAGCAGCGGCAGCAGCTTTTGCGTCAGATCAAACAGACCCGCGACGTTCACGTCCATGACCTTGCCCCAGGCCTTGAACGGAAAGTCACCCAAAGGTGCGCCCCAAGTGATACCCGCGTTGTTCATCAAAATATCGAGGCTCTCGGTGCGGTCCTTTACGGCTGCGACCATTGCATCGACACCTTCCTCGGTGCCGACATCGCCTGCGAACCCCTCGGCAGAGCCAGAGGCCCCGAGCGCGTTCAGTTCTTTCGCTACGGCCTCGCAGGCCTCTCCCTTACGGCTGGCGATCAGCACGCGCGCACCGGCACGCACCAGTGCCTCGGCGGCCATACGGCCAATCCCGGTCGCCCCGCCTGTGACCAGCGCGGTTTTACCCTCTAGACCGAAAAGTGTTTGAATATCCATGCCTTAGAACCCTCTGTGCTTGGCGACTTGGGCAGCGTGATAGCCGTAGTCCCCGAGCCATTCTGCACCCACACGGGCGCGTTTCATATAAAAACCGATGTCAAAGGCGTCCGTCATGCCGATCCCGCCATGCATCTGCACTCCTTCGATCACCGCCAGCTTGGCGGTCGATGTCGCACGGGCCTTGGCGAGCGATACGGCCATCGTTGCATTGTCGGGGTCTTCGTCCAGCTTGCGCCCTGCGTGCAACACGGCAGAGGCGGTGACTTCCGTCTCGCACCACAGATGGGCGGCGCGATGTTGCAAGGCCTGGAAGGTGCCGATCAACGTGCCGAACTGCTTGCGTTCTTTCAGGTAGCCCACGGTCATGCCAAAGGCGCCCGCAGCAACGCCCGCCATCTCGGCGGCGAGGGCGGCCTGCCCTGCCTCGATCGCGGGTTTCAGCACGGTCATGGCGTCATCGACCTGACCCAACACATCGTCGCCCGTCGCTTCGACGTTATCAAAATCGATCCGCGCGGAATCGCGTGCGTCGATCATGTTCTGCGCGTTGCGTGTGATGCCTGCGCGGTCTGCGGGAATGTCGAACAGGGTCAGCCCGTTGTCGGTCTTGGCCAGCACCAGCAACCGGTCCGCCAAAGCACCATCGACGACAAAGGTCTTCTTGCCCGTCAGGCGAAAACCATTGCCTTCCGCCGTGGCGGTCATTGCCGTGGCATCCGGGTTGAACTTCGATGTTTCATCCACCGCCAAGGCATAGGTCGCGTCGCCGCTGGCAATCTTGGCCAGCGCGGCCTCGGCGCGCGCATCGCTGACGTGGCGCAGGGCTGTCGCCGCGATCACTGCCGTCGACAGAAAGGGGCTGACGGCCAGCGTCTTGCCCATTTCCTGCGCCAGAATACCCGCAGCGGCATGGCCCATATCAACGCCACCGGCACTTTCAGGGACCAGCACACCGGCCCATCCCATCGCGGCCATCTCTTTCCACATCTTCGCGTCATGGGTCTGCCCGGCATCGCGCAAGTCACGGAACGCTTTGACGGGAGCGGATTTATCAAGAAAACCGCGCGCCGAGTCGGCCAGCATGGTTTCGTCTTCTGTTAATACTAGTTTTACCATGATCTTACCCCGGAAGCCCAAGCACGCGGCGGGAGATAATGCTCAGCATCACCTCGCTCGTGCCGCCTTCGATTGAATTGGCCTTAGTCCGCAGCCAGTCCGCGGGACGGTTGCCCAAAGGCCCGTCCCATTCCAGCGCGTCGCTGCCGCCAGCGGCCATCAGCAATTCGTGGCGCTGCATGTTCAGCTCTGTGCCCATGTATTTCAGCATCGCCGAGGCATCCCCCGCGCCAGTGCCGGCCTCGGCCTGATCCTTGTAGCGTTCCAGCGTGAGGCCAATGGCAAGCGCGTCCACCTCGCAGCGCATCGCATCGGCGCGCAGCACGGTGTCCATCTCTTGCCCCTCGGCCAGAGACTCATTCAGCACCGCCCCAAGCGCACGACCGCCCGATAGGCCCTGCCCCCCGCCCGAGATCATCTCGCGCTCGTGGGTCAGCAGGTATTTCGCCACGTCCCAACCGCGGTTCTCTTCGCCGACGATCCGGTCCTTGGGCACCTTCACATTGGTAAAGAACGTCTCGCAGAAGACCGACGCGCCGGAGATCAGCTTGATCGGGCGGGTCTCGACGCCTGCGTCTTCCATGTCGATCAGTAGAAAGGAGATACCCTTGTGCTTGGGCGCGTCACGATCCGTACGGATCAGCGCGAAAATCCAGTCGGCTTTATCGGCGTAGGAGGTCCAGATTTTCTGACCGTTTACCAGCCAATGATCGCCCTTGTCCTCGCCTTTGGTCTGGACACTGGCCAGATCCGACCCGGCCCCCGGCTCGGAATAGCCCTGACACCAGCGGATTTCACCGCGGGCGATCGGGGGCAAATAATGCAGTTTCTGTTCATGCGTGCCAAAGTGCAGCAAGGCGGGCCCAAGCATCCAGATGCCAAAGCTTTGCAACGGGTTGCGCGCCTCGATCCGGTCCATCTCTTCTTTGAAGATCTTTTCCTGCGCGCGGTTCATCCCCGCCCCGCCGTATTCGACGGGCCATGTGGGCACGGTATAGCCCTTGGACGCGGCGCGCTCCATCCAGACGCGTTGCGCGTCGGATTCGAACTCAAAATTCTTGCCACCCCAGCATATCGATGCTTCACTCGGCTCACCGCCGCGCATTTCGGCCGGGCAGTTTGCCTCGAGCCAATCGCGCAGCTCCGCGCGGAAACCCTCCAGTTCCTGTTCGGACTGCATCTTTTCTCCCCCCTCGTTTTGCGAACTCCAATTCCGCACTGCAAAATTGCATTTCGAAATTCGATTGACAAGACAGTTTCTGAACGCGCCTATTGCTTTGCAAATCTAGAGGAGGAATGACCCGATGAAAGCCATGCTTAGCACTGCCCCCGGCGGCCCCGAAACGCTGGAACTGACAGAGATGCCACAGCCTGAACCGAAGAAAGGTCAGGTGCGTATTCGCATCCGCGCAGCGGGGCTGAACTTCCCTGACACCTTGATTATCAAGGATCTTTACCAGATGAAGCCGCCCCGTCCCTTCGCGCCGGGTGGCGAGGTTTCAGGCGATGTGGACGCCGTGGGAGAGGGCGTTTCCAACGTTGCTGTGGGCGACCGGGTGCTGGCGATGACCGGCTTTGGCGGCTTTGCGACAGACATCATTGTGGACGCGGAACGGGTGCTGAAGATCCCCGATGCGATGCCATATGACGAAGCGTCATGTCTGGTGCTGACCTATGGCACCTCCCATCACGCGCTGAAAAACCGCGCCGAAATCCAGCCCGGCGAATCCTTGCTGATCATGGGCGCTGCGGGCGGCGTTGGCGTGGCCGCGATCGAACTGGCGAAAGCCGCCGGTGCCCGTGTGATCGCTGCCGTATCGTCGGAAGACAAGGCGCAGTTCTGCCGTGATCTGGGCGCGGACGAGACGATCATCTACAGCCGCGACATGGATGACCGTGCGACGCAGAAAGCCTTCTCGGACGAGATCAAGAAGCTGTCGGGCGGTGAGGGTGTCGATGTGGTTTATGACGCCGTGGGCGGCGCCTATGCCGAACCCGCCGTACGCGCCCTGGCGTGGAAAGGCCGCTATCTGGTCGTGGGCTTCCCTGCCGGTATCCCCAAGATCCCGTTGAACCTGACGCTGCTTAAGGGCTCCCAGATCATGGGTGTTTTCTGGGGCGCGCATACGGCCCGTGAACCCAAGGTACATGCCGAAAACATGGCCGATCTGTTCCGTATGTATGCGGGTGGCCAGATCAAGCCGCGCATCTCTGCCCGCTATCCACTGGAAAAAGCCGCCGACGCTCTCAACCTGATGCAGGACCGTAAGGTGCAGGGCAAAGTGGTGTTGGATGTTCAATAAGCAGATAGGACGTTCAAAATGACCAACACACAGATTGTCATCGCAGAGCTGCCCAGCGATTCGCTGACGCCTGCGCATTTCAAACAGACCACCGCGGATATGCCCGTGGCGGGCGACGGTCAGGTGCTGCTCAAGGTGATCCTGATGTCCATCGACGCGGCCAACCGGTCATGGATGAAAGGCGCGACCTATCGCGCGGCGGTCAACGCCGGTGATGCCATGCCGACCTACGCCATCTGCGAGGTCGTCGAAAGCAACAGCGACCGTCTGGCCGTTGGCGATATCGTCGCGTCTGAAGCAACGTGGTCGAACTTCGTCGTCGCCGACGCGCGCAAGTGCGAGAAGCTGCCAAAGGTGCCGCAGCTGTCGAACCTGATGTCCGTTTACGGCATCGCGGGCAAAACCGCCTATCACGGGCTGATCTCTGTCGGTCAACCGGTTGCGGGTGAAACCGTGTTGGTGTCGGCAGCCGCAGGGTCGGTCGGCGGTTATGTCGGCCAGATCGCCAAGGCGCTTGGCTGTCGGGTCGTGGGCATCGCGGGCGGAGCGGAGAAATGCACATGGGTGACGGAGGAATTGGGCTTTGACGCCTGCATCGACTACCGCGCCCCCGGCATGTCCAAAGCCCTGCGTGCTGCCTGCCCCGACGGGGTGGATGTCTATTTCGACAACGTCGGCGGCACCGTGCTCGAGGCCGCGTTGTTCGCGATGAACGAAAAGGGCCGCATAGTCTGCTGTGGTGCTGTCAGCCAATATGACACCGAAACCCCCACCGGTCCGCGCAACCTGCCCGGTCTGGTCGTGGTCAAACGTCTGCGGATGGAAGGCTTTATCGTGATGGACTGGACCCAGAATGACGCCAAGGCGCTGCGCGCGTTACGGACCTGGGTCGAGGCGGGGCAGATCAAGGTGACCGAGGACATCGTCGACGGATTGGAAAACGCGCCACAGGCGCTGATCGGCCTGCTGGCCGGTGAGAACAAGGGCAAGCGCATGGTGCGTGTTGCCGCGGACCCATCCTGAAGGAGTATCCCATGTCTGCATTGAAAGAGGCACTTGCCCATAGTGAAACGCTGATCGGGACCGAGGTCGGGGTCTCTGACTGGATCACGGTGGATCAAGAGATGATCGACCAATTTGCCAAAACCACCCACGACATGCAGTGGATTCACATCGACCCTGAACGCGCCGCTGCGGAAACGCCCTTTGGCGGGACGATTGCGCATGGGTTCCTGACCTTGTCGCTGGCGAGTCGCTTTGCCTATGATTGCTTTAACATGATGCCCGGACAGGTGATGGGCATCAACTATGGCATGAACAAGCTGCGGTTCCTGACTCCGGTCAAGGCGGGGTCGCGGCTGCGCGGGCGGTTCACGCTGCAAAAGGTTACGGCGCGCAACGCCACCGATATGCTGCGCGAGAACCTGCTAACGATCGAGATCGAAGGCGTCGAGACACCCGCGATGGTCGCCGAATGGTTGGGGCTGGCGGTTTTCAAAGACTAACCCCCCACACCAGCGCAAAGACAAAGGGCCGCGCATCCCTGCGCGGCCCTTTGCTATTTCGTCACCTCGGTTATCCCGCGGGACAGGCGGCACCCGTCTCGATCCAGGCCTTGGTCAGCTCGCCAAAAATCTCCTGACTGCCGGGTGCGGGCTCGCGCCCCTCGCCCGGATGCCACCCCCAGCCGACCAGACCGTCTTCGGCGTTATGCTCGTGCAGCTCTTCCAGCGTCTTACCGCCATTGCGTTCCTCGTCCTTGATCTGGGCACAGATTTCGGCGGCGGATTTGCCGATCCACCCCATCTCAATCGGGGCCAGCTGCCAAGGGGTATGCCCCGGAATCGACCCGCCCCCCGCGGCAAAGGTAAAGTTCTGTTCGCCATGACAGGTGTTGCAGCGCATGCCGGGCGCGCCAAAGTCCGCCTCTCCGCGTACCACGGGGGGTTCGTGCATCTGCATGTCCATCCCTTGGCGTGGGGAGTTATCGACGGGGTGGCAATTCAGGCAGCGTGGATGCCCGATCACCACCATCATTTCCTCGAAAAGCGCGGTGGAGCGTTCTGCTTCCCCCTCGATCGCGTCAAATTCGTCAACCGTGCGCAGACCGTTGACGGTTTCTGCCATGACAGGGCCCGCCATCAGCGCAGTGATGGCCATGATGTTCAGCGTATTTTTCATGACTTACACTCCTACAGATTTGGTAAAGGGCAGTTTGGTAACAGCTTGCCCCGTCAGGGCACGCCACGCGTTTGCAACTGCCGGACCGACGGGTGGCAGGCCCGGTTCGCCGATACCGGTGGGGTCGTTATCGCTTTGCACGATAGCGACCTCTACCTGGGGCATCTCGTTGATGCGCAGCATGCGGTAGGTGTCAAAGTTGCGTTCCATGATGGTACCGCCTTCGCCAAGGGTGACCTCGTCGAACAGCACCGATCCCAGACCATAGCCCGCCCCGCCTTCGATCTGGGCGCGGATGACATTGGGGTTCACGGCGACGCCACAGTCAACGGCGCACCAGATTTTGTGCACCTTGGGAAAGCCGCCCTGATCCGAGACTTCGACGATCTGGGCCACATAGGTGTTAAAGCTTTCGTGCACAGCAACGCCGTAGGCACGATCCCCCTTCACCTTGGTGCCGTCCCAACCCGCCAGCGCGGCCACTTTCTCCAACACGCCACGGTCGCGACCGGCGTCGCCTTTCATCAGATCCAGACGCCCCTGAACGGGGTCTTTGCCCCCTGCTTCAAGCAGTTGATCCAGAAACACCTCGGTCGCGTAACCCGTATGCGAATGGCCAACCGACCGCCACCAGAGCACGGAGACGGGGCTGTCCTGCCGGACCCAATCCACCTTCAGCGCGGGCAGGTCGTAGGGCATCTTGGTGGCCCCCTCGTAGGACGTGGGGTCCATGCCGTCTTTCATCATGCCTTCCATCGGACCACCGGCCATGATGGATTGGTTCACCACCACGTCATGCCACCCGACGATATTGCCGTCCTCGTCCAGACCGCCCTTCATCTTATGCACGGTCAGCGGGCGGTAATAGCCGCCGATCATGTCGTCCTCGCGCGTCCAAAGCAGTTTCCACGACCCGTTGCCACCCGCGGCTTTCGCGATCTCGGCGACTTCGGCGGCGACATGGGCCGTGGGCTGCGCGCGGCGGCCAAAGCTGCCTCCCGCGAACATCACGTTGATCTGCACATCCGATGGATCGACCCCCAAGGTGGCGGCCAGCGTTGGCTTGTCGAGCGACGGGAATTGCGAGCCCATCCAAAGCTCCGCCTTGCCGTCCGTGACCTCGAGCACGGCGTCCAGCGGTTCAAGCGCGGCATGGGCAAGATAGGGAAAGTGGAACTCCGCCTCGATCACCTGCGCGGCCCCGTCGATCCCCGCCATGGCATCGCCAACCTCTTCCGCGGCACGACCGCCTTCGGCAGCGGCACGCGAGAAATCCGCATAGATCTGCGCGCTCGACCGGGTTTCGGCTTTGCTGTCATCCCATGTCACCTGCAATGCTTCGCGCCCTTTAAGCGCGGCACCGGTGGTCTTGGCATAGACCGCGACCCCTTGCGGGATTTCACGTACCGCGATGACACCCGGCACCTTCAGCGCGTCGGTATCGTCAAAGCTGGCGACAACGGCGCCCATCTTATGGGGGTGCGCCACGACGACCGTTTCCATCCCCTCGCGGTAGACATCCATCGTGTATTCGGCCTGACCGGTTGTCTTGGCATGGGTGTCCAGCTTGGGCACATCGGTGCCGATCAGGATAAAATCCTTGGCCTCTTTCAGCTTGGGTTCGGCGGGGGCGGTCATGGTTGCGGCTTTTTCAGCGAAGGCGCCAAAGCCTGCCTCGGTCCCGTTGGGGTGGGATATCCGCCCTTTCGAGATCGTGATCTCGGACGCGGGCACGCCCCATTCGGCGGCGGCGGCATCAACCAGCATCGCGCGGGCGGCGGCACCGGCCTTGCGCATCTGCATATAGCTGTTCGCCATCGCGGTGGACCCGCCTGTGCCCTGCAACCCGAACAGCGTGTTGGCATAAAGTTCGTCATTGGCAGGCGCACTTTCGGCACGCATCTGCGACCAGTCGGCATCCAGTTCCTCGGCCACGAGGGTCGCAAGGCCGGTGTTCGGCCCTTGCCCGAATTCGATATGTTTGATCAGCACCGTCACCGTGTCATCGGGGGCGACACGAACAAAGGCGTTCGGCGCGAATGTGGCCGGATCGGCCGCCGGGTCAAAGGCGGTCGCGGCACCGGACTGGGCGCGCGATTTTTCGGGTAGAACAACGCCGATCACCAGTCCGGCAGAAGCGGTAGACAGAAAACCGCGGCGAGAAAGATTAAGATTGGTCATGGCTTACCCCTCCAGCTCTTTGGCGGCGTTCTTGATCGCCTCGCGGATACGGACATAGGTGGCGCAGCGGCAGATGTTGCCGGCCATGGCATTGTCGATATCCTCGTCCGTGGGGTTCGGGATCTCGCGCAGCAGGGCCGTGGCGCTCATCACCTGACCGGATTGGCACCAGCCGCATTGAGGCACGTCGATCGCCTCCCATGCCGCTTGAACCGCTTTGGCCTCTGGCCCGTCGACACCTTCGATCGTGGTCACATAGGAGCCTTCAACCATAGAAAGCGGGGTGACGCAGCTGCGGCGGGTCATGCCGTTCAGCTCGACCGTGCAGGCGCCGCATTGCGCGATACCGCAGCCGAATTTCGTGCCGGTCAACCGCAGGTCGTCACGCAGCACCCACAAGAGGGGCGTGTCATCGGGCGCGTCGACGCTCACCTCTTTGCCGTTCAGGGTAAAGTTTATCATGCTGGCTCCTCCTATTGGATGTTGGCTGCTGGCGTGGAATGTTGGGGCTTCCCTCGCAGAGGGAACTAGCCCGCAACAGCAGCGCGTCAATGTGCCACAATACAAAAGACGGAGGCAACGCGCCGTTGCCTCCGTCCTGACTTCATCAAAGCAAGGTGGTGCCTAGCCGGTGGTGTCCTTGACCGGATCCTTGCCGGTGAAACGCGCCACCATCGCAAAGAAATACGGCACGAAAAGAACCCCCAGAACAGTTGCGGCAATCGTACCGGCCAGCACACCGGCCCCAATCGCCGTACGTCCACCGGACCCCGCACCGGTGCTGAGCACCAGCGGCAGGACCCCAAGCGAGAACGCCATAGAGGTCATAATGATCGGGCGGAACCGTTGCCGCGCGGCGTCGACAGCGGCGTCAAAGATGCTTTCGCCCTCTTGCCGTCTGTCGCGGGCAAACTCGACAATCAGGATCGCGTTTTTCCCCGTCAGACCCACCACAGTCAGCAGCCCGACCTGAAAGAAAACCCCGTTTTCGAACCCGCCCAGATAGGCGCCGGTCAAGGTTCCCAAAATGCCGATTGGCATGGCGAGCATCACGGCAAAGGGGATCGACCAGCTTTCATAAAGCGCCGCCAGCGCCAAGAAGATCGCCGCCAGGGACAGACCGTACAGCAAGGGGGCCTGGTTGCCGGATTCCTGTTCCTCCAAGGACAACCCGGTCCAGGCGATCTGGAAGCCGGGGGGCAACTGGGTGACCAGACGTTCAAGCTCTGCAATCGCCTCGCCTGTGCTGACCCCTTCGGCGGGGGAACCCTGGATCTGCATCGCGGGGATACCGTTATAGCGGTTCACCCCCTGCGGCCCGTACGCCCAGCTTCCTTCGGCAAAGTTAGAGAAGGGCACCAGCCCCCCGCTGTCATTGCGCACGCGCCATTTCTCAAGGTCCGACGGGGTCGCGCGGGCCGCGGCCTCGCCCTGCACATAGACCCGTTTGATCCGCCCCTCATCGACAAAGTCGTTCACATAGCGACCCGCCCAGGCGACGGTCAGCAGGTTGCCCACATCCGTGGCACTGACCCCCATCGCACCGGCGCGGCGCCAGTCGATATCCAGATTGAACTGCGCCGCATCTTCCAACCCGCTGGGGCGGGCAGAGGCGATCAGCGGGCTTTGCGCCGCCATCCCCAAAAGCTGGTTACGTGCCTCCAGCAGCTGTTCGTGGCTTTGACCGCCGCGGCCTTGCAGGTAGAAATCAAAGCCCGACACGTTGCCAAGCTGGCTGACCGAGGGCGGCACGATGGGGAAGACCATCGCGTCCTGTATCTGGCTGAAGGCACCAAAGGCCCGCCCCGCCACCGCCTGCACGCTTTGCGCCGCCTCTGTGCGTTGCTCCCAGTCTTTCAGTCGTACGAAGACCAGACCAAGGTTCTGCCCTTGGCCCGCAAAGCTGAAACCCACCACGCCGAAGACGGATTCAACGACGTCGCCCTCGTTTTCCAGATAGTAGTTTTCGACCTGTTTGATCACCTCGAGCGTGCGTTCCGCCGTCGCGCCCGTGGGGGCCTGCACCAGTGTGAACAGCGTGCCCTGATCCTCGGCCGGCAGGAAGCCTGCGGGCGTGCGCATGAACAAGAACACCATCGCCGCGATGATTGCCAGATAGACCAGCCCGACCCGCAGCGGTCGCCGCACGAGCCAGCCCACCGTGCCAGTGTACCCACCAAGTGTCTTGTCAAAACCGCGGTTGAACAGGCCAAAAAATCCGCGCCGCTTCTCGTGGCTGCCCTGCTTGAGCAGAGACGCACAAAGCGCGGGCGTCAGGGTCAAGGCGACCACCACAGACAGCGTCATCGCCGAGATGATGGTGATCGAGAACTGCTTATAGATTACCCCCGTCGAGCCGGGGAAAAACGCCATCGGCACAAAGACCGCCGACAAAACCACCGCGATCCCGATCAGAGCGCCGGTGATCTGGTCCATCGACTTGCGCGTCGCCTCAAGCGGGCCGATGTGTTCCTGCTCCATGATCCGTTCGACGTTCTCGACGACCACAATCGCGTCATCGACGAGCAGACCAATCGCCAGCACCATGCCCAGCATCGTCAGCGTGTTGATCGAAAAGCCAAAGGCCGCGAGCACGCCAAAGGTGCCCAGCAATACGACCGGCACCGCCAGCGTCGGGATCAAGGTGGCGCGGATGTTCTGCAAGAACAGATACATCACGATGAAGACCAGCACGATCGCCTCGATCAGGGTCTTGATCACCTCTTCGATAGAGATTTTCACGAAGGGCGTCGTATCGAAGGGCACGACATAGCTCACGCCTTCGGGGAAGAACGCCGACAGTTCCTCGATCCGCTGTTCGACGGCGGCGGCTGTATCCAGCGCGTTGGCGCCGGGGGCAAGGCTGACCGCCATGCCGGTCGCCGCATTGCGATTATACCGCGAGATCGTGGCATAGCTTTCCGACCCGATCTCTACCCGCGCGACATCATTCAGCAGCACCAGCCCGCCGTCGGTTTCCGCGCGCAGCACGATCTGGCGGAAATCCTCTGGGCTTGTCAGCAGAGATTGCGCGGTGATCGTGGCGTTCAGCGCCTGCCCTTCGACGGCAGGACGGCTGCCAAAGGATCCCGCCGAAATCTGGGCGTTCTCGGCCGAAACCGCTGCCACGATGTCGGACGGGGTCAATTCAAACGCGGCGAGCTTCACCGGATCAAGCCAGATGCGCATCGCGTATTGCGCCCCGAACACTTGTACGCTGCCCACGCCTTCGACGCGGCTAATCTCGTTCACCAGATTGGATTGCATGTAATCGCCAAGGTCGGTGGCGTCATACTTCCCGTTCTCGCCAATCAGCCCGATCACCATCAAGAAGCCGGCAGAGGATTTTTGCACCGTGATCCCCTGCCGCTGCACCGGTTCCGGCAACAACGACGAGGCTTGCGACAGTTTGTTCTGCACCTGCACCTGCGCGATATCGACATCTGTGCCGGTCTCGAAGGTCAGCGTAATGCTCGCCCCGCCTTCGCTGGTGGACGACGACGAAATATAGCGCAGCCCGTCCAGACCGGTCATCTGCTGTTCAATCACCTGCGTCACCGTATTGGCCACCGTCTGCGCCGAGGCGCCGGGATAGGACGCGCGCACAGCCACCGAGGGCGGCGCGATCTGCGGGTATTGCGCCACGGGTAGGTTGAGGATCGACAAGACGCCGATACCCATGATGAAAATCGAAATCACCCACGCAAAGATGGGGCGGTCAATAAAGAAACGGGCCATGCAAAACGCTCCGGCTTTTGGTTATTCGGCAGGTGCCGGTGCGGCGTCCTCGGACTTGGCGGCTGGGGCGGCTTGCTCTTGCGGGGTGACAGGGGCACCGGGCGCGGCCTTTTGCAGACCCATCACGATCACACGGTCGCCCGCCGATAGTCCCTCGCTCACGATCCAGTCCGATCCGCGGTCCTGCAGCACGGTCAACTGGCGCTGTTCGACGACGTTGTCGCCGTTCACCACCAACGCCAGCGGCTGCCCGCGACGGTCGCGGCTTACGGCTTCTTGCGGGACAAGGAAGGCACCTTTCGCGATCCCCGTGGGCATTTCAACGCGCACATACATGCCTGGCAGCAGCAGACGGTCGGGGTTGTCAAAGGCCATCCGCAGCACGACGACACCGGTTTGCTGGTCCACATCCGGTTCGGCGGCGGTCAGCGTACCGGTCTGGTCATAGATACTGCCATCGGCCAGCGTCAGCTTGACCTCACGCGGGGTATCGCCAAGGCGCTTTTCTGCATTGCCGCGCCGCCAATCCAGCAGCTCGGCCGCTGATTGCGTGACATCGACATAGACCGGATCAATGTTGCGGATCACGGCCAGCGGGCTGGCCTGACTGTTGGTCACCAAGGCACCGGGGCTGGTTAGGGATCGCCCGATCTCGCCTGATAGACGGGCGCGGACCTGCGTGTGATCCAGCTCGATCTGGGCCGATTGCAGCCCCGCCTGCGCCGCCTGAAGCGAAGCCGCCGCGCTGTCGCGTGCCGCTACCGCCGCGTCCAGCGCCTGATCGCTGGCAACATTGCGCGAGGACAGTTCCTCGAGCCGGTTGGCTTCACGCTCGGCAGAGCTGGCTTGCGCCTGTGCCTGCGCGACCGATGCCTGCGCCTGCGCGACAGCGGCCTCGTAAACGATGGGATCAATTTTAAACAGCACATCGCCTTCCGCCACGGGCTCACCCTCGGCGAACAGACGCTCTGTGATGATGCCGGCTACCTGCGGGCGCACCTCTGCCTCGGCAGAGGCGACAACGCGTCCGGGCAAGGTCGTGGCAAGCTGCACATCCTGCGGCTGCATCGTCATGACGGTGACGGCAGCGGGCGGGCGTTCGCCCTGCTGCGCCGTTGCGGGGACAGACACCACACAAATAGCCGTTGCAAGGGCGGCGCAGCGCAGCCCGGAGATCAAGGAGTACATTCTGACGATCCTGTCTTTTAGTTCAAATCGAAAGCACCACCGCGGGGTGCTGTGGATGGGGCGGACAAATTGCCCTATTTTTCCGGTGCCGACACGGGCGACGGCGCCGTCACCTTGGGCCCGCAGGTGGCACGGGTTTCTGCCGGTGCAGCGGCTGCGGGCCGAGGCTGGATCTTGCGATAAACCAGAAACGACACGCAAGCTACCGCGCCCATCATCGGGATCAAGGTCGCCATAGCCAAAAGCGCATTGCCCATCAAGGCACCAAGCGACCCGACCAGCAAACCGGACCCCATCTGGATAAAGCCCAGCATCGACGCCGCCGCCCCCGCAGCCCGCCCAAAGGGGGCAAGTGCCGCGGTGGACATGGCAGGCATCACAAAGGCAATCCCGAAAGAATAGGTCGCGACCGGCACCATCACATGCAGAAAGCTCGGCGGCCAAAGCAGCAGGGTTAACGTCCCCAGACTGCCCAAGGCCACAAACACCAGCCCCGGCCCGACCAGCCGCTCTGCCGAAAACCGGCCCATCAGCTGGCGCACCAACAAGGACGCGGTAAAGAAGCTGCCCGATTGCGCCAACATCGACGCCCCGAATTGCGCAGGCGTCAGCCCGACCTCGTCCATCAGGATAAACGGCAGGAATGTCGCCTGCGCATAGAGCGCGCCAAGGGCACCACCCATCACCAAAGCGGCGGATAGGAACTGCGGATTGCTGAGCAAAGCCTTGTAGGTCCGGCCAAGCGCCTTGAAATTCAGGCGCGAGGGCTCTGCGGTCACGGTTTCTTTCATGGAAAAAAGCGCGACCCAGATCACGAGGAAACCGATCACGGTCATCAGCAAGAAAATCGACTGCCAGCCAAACACCGGCAGCATCAGCCCCCCGATGGTCGGGGCCAGCGCCGGACCAAGGGCTAGAATAATCCCGATCAGGTTCATGATCCGCGACGACCGGTCATCGGTGAACAGATCCCGCACCAATGCCCGCGAGATCGCGATCCCCGCGGAGGCCCCGATGCCTTGCAGGAAACGCGCGCCCATCAGAACCTCTACCGTGGGCGACAGGGTCGCAGCGACACTGGCCACGCAATAAAGCGCCATGAAGGCAATCGTGATCGGGCGCCGTCCAAGTGCATCCGACAGCGGCCCCGCGATCAGCTGCGCACAGGCGAAGCCCCCGAAATAAAGCGTCAGCGTCAGCTTGATTGCGGATTCCGTGGTGTCAAAGACGCGCACCAGCTCTGTCATCGCGGGCGTATACAAGGCCATCGACACAGGTCCGATGGCCACCAGAAGCGCGCCGATCAGACTGACCCGCCGTTCTGACATAATGGGCGTTGTCATTCGGCGGCCTCGGATTTGCACGTCGCCCCGCGGGAGGCCGACAGGTTCTGTCGCAGGGTCAGGGCCGTGGCGCGGAAGGTCTGCCACTGCTCTGGCGTCAATCCTTCCGAAATGATCGTCTCTACCCGTGCACCGGCCTGTGCGATCTGCGACAGGATGTCATTGGCTCGCGGGGTCAGGGACGCGATCTTGGCGCGGCGGTCATTCGGGTCTGCGGTACGGGCAATCAGCTCTGCCGCTTCCAGACGGTCCAGAAACCCCGTGAGGCTCATCGGCGTCATGCCAAGACTTTCAGCCAGCCGATGCTGGCGCGTCGCCCCGCAGCGCGCCATATGCGCCAGCACCCGTGCCTCTGCCGCCGTCACAGGAAGCTCGGCGGCTTCGATCTCACGCTCGAACACGCCACGGCTGAGCCTGCCGATGTCACTGATAAGGAAACCAAAGCTGTCGGGGTTGATCTTGGTACGCATGTCTTGTCCGCTTTTAATATGTTTACCTTATTATATAGCGCACTGATACATCTTGAACCAAGTGTCAATTCGACCCTGCCCCAAAAAAACGTGAGGTTACCACGGTAAAGCTGTCAAATGCAGCGAAGCTCGAACCGGGATCGGTAGCGCACGGGCTTTTCCGGCAGCAGCAAACAATCGGGATACTCGGGGTGGTGCGGGGTATCGGGCCAGAACTGCGGCTCGATCGCGAGCCCTGCGTGTGGCCCATAGCTGCCCCCGTCGACGCCCAGATCCGCACCTGTATCAATATGCGCGCCGTTATAGAGCTGCACCCCAGGTTGATCTGTCAACACATCCAACTGCAGCCGTTGAGTGCTTAACCGGCAGGCAAGCACCATCTGGTCCCCGCCTTGGGAAAGGCAAAAGTTGTGATCCAGCACCGGCCCGATTGCGCGCGCCTGGCGATAGTCGAATTCACCGCCGGCCACTTGAACGGGCGCGCCTAACGGGAGTTGTGCGTCATCCACAGGAAGGTAGCTTGTCGCGGGCACCATCAGGCGGTGATCCGACAGATCCGCCGATCCTGATAGGTTCCAATAGCCATGAAAGGCGGGATTGAAATAGGTCGGTTGATCCGCCGCGCCGGTCATCTCGATCTCTAGATGTCCCGCATTATCAATCGTGTATGTAACTGACGCGTTAATATTTCCGGGAATCCCGCCCAACCCGTCGGGGTGGTGCAGCTCAAGCCGGCAGCCCGTGGGGGTGACATTAGTAAAGCGCCAGTTCCGGCCGGAATACCCCGCGACGCCGCTGTGCAGCGTGGTCCGCCCTGCTTCGTTTTGATCAAGCTGATGCCGGATGCCCCCAATCTCCATCTCTGCACCCGCGATGCGATTGGCGACCGGGCCGACCACCGCGCCAAAGTACTGCATGCTGCCAAGGTAGGCAGCCACGTCGCGCCCGCCCAGTAGCAGCGAATGCGATTCCCCCATGACGCGAAGCTCTTGAATCGTTGCCCCCCAAGACAAAACGGAAATCGACGTACCGCCGTTGCTGATCTGATGCCGGACGATCTTTTCACCCTCTGGCGTTGTGCCGAAAATCGTTGAATCGGCTTTATTTTTCTTGCTCTGCGCCGGCGTCATCGAATGGTCCCTTTCGTCTATTCAACTGCTCAAACGAACATCTAATTAGCCTAAATGCCTAAGTATTTAACCGAGATCGCCCCAATTATGACAAGTTTCGCCATCAGATAGAAAGCAACAGAAACAGCCATACCGAGCTGTTACGGACAAGTAGTAAGGCAAACAAATGAAAATTCTTGCGGTAGATGACGACCCAATCATCCTAGAGCTTTTGTCGCATTTCATTGAAGGCATGACAGACCATACACTGGTCACTGCCGAATGCGCTGCCGATGCACTTGAGGCGATCAAGGACAACGCCCGCGCCCCGTTCGACAGCTTCCTTCTGGATATTCAGATGCCGGTCACCGACGGTATCCAGCTGGCCAGCCAGATCCGTGCGATGAAGCAATATATGGATGCGCCGATCCTGATGCTGACCGCGATGTCCGAAAAATCCTATATCGACGCCGCCTTCTCTGCCGGTGCGACCGACTATGTGACCAAGCCGTTCGAAATGACCGAGCTTAAGGCGCGGCTGTCGCTGGTTGAACGCGCGGTTGAAGGGTTGGCGACCCGCACGAGCAAAGTGTTCGCGGCCAAGGCGGTTACCCATCACGACGGTCGGCCCGAACGCGCCGTGCAATTGCACGAGCCGATGGCGATCCATGATGTGAACAACCTGATCGAGTTCATGGCGCTTGAGAACTATGTGCAGCAATTGTCGCGCAGCGACCTGTTCGGGTCGATCTGTTTTGCCTTCAACATCCGCGATGTCGAAATCTTCCACGAAAACATGTCGAACTTTGAATTCTGCAGCATGCTCAGCGATGTCGGAGAGATCATTTCGGATACGCTGGAAGGCTGCCAGTTCCTCATGTCTTACGCAGGCGGCGGCACGTTTGTGTGCATCACAGAAAGCGGCTGGCGCCCTGATCCCAAGCTTTTGGCGAATAATATCAACATTTCGCTGGCAAAAACCGAATTGTTCGATAACCGTGGTCAACACATCAACCCGCGTATTTGCGCCGGCAAGGCGGTGCGGTTGATGTGGAAGACAAATTCCTCGGTCATGGATGCGCTGTCAGAGGCGCATGCCTCTGCCGAAGAAGCGACAGCCAACTACCAGAAGGTCCAGAACGACTTCTGGAATGTGGGGAGAACAGCGTGATGCACAAGAAGCTGGAGTTACCGGGGATCGAGCGTATTCGCGCGCGGTTCCTCGATATGCTAGAGCAGCGCCAGCGTGCGCTGGCCGAGCACGCGCTTGCCGCCTGGGAAGGCAGCACGCTGCAAGAGATCAACGATAACCTCGCCGAAGCGCGTACCATTCTGCACCAGATCGCAGGCACGGCCGGTTCTTTGGGGTTCGACGATCTGGGCACCGTGGCGCGCGACAACGAGCTGGCGATTGACGCGCATCTGGATGGCCCCAAGGGCAAGATCGCCAACTGCCCGACCGAGATTATCTTTGGTCTGGATGACTTCCTGAAATCCTCCGAAGCGTTGATTGCCGAACAATCCGCGTTGGAATCCGCCTAAACGGTCCTTTGCGCTTCCGGCCCCCACGAGCCATCTGCCGTTGCAGCGCCTCGCGCTCCGGCGATCCGGGATGTGCCCCGCTTTCCCAGACATCCCATTGATTTCCGCACCATGATGTAGGACGTTCGTCGCGCAACGAAATGCCCCTAGTCGAAAGCGGAACTGCACCATGACCCAACCCCATATCCTGATCGCAGGCGGCGGTATCGGCGGCCTAGTACTGGCGCTTTCGCTGCACCAGCTTGGCCTGCGCTGCACCGTTTATGAACAGGTGCGCAGCTTGAAACCGCTGGGTGTGGGGATCAACATCCAGCCCAATGCCGTGCGCGAGCTCTTTGATCTGGGGTTGACCGAAGCGCAGCTTGACGAAATCGGCGTGCCCGCAAAGGAATGGGCGCTGGTCGGGCAGAAGGGGCAAGAGATTTACGCAGAGCCGCGCGGCACCGACGCAGGCTATCGCTGGCCGCAATATGCCGCGCATCGGGGCCAGCTGCATATGCTATTGTATCAAACGCTGGTGGATCGCGCTGGTGCCGAGGCCGTGCAGCTTGGTGCCAAGATCACCGGATACACCCACGGGCCAGCGGGTGGCGTGACCGCGCATATCGCCCGTACCGACGGGTCACAGACACATGCCGAGGGCACCCTGCTGATCGGTGCCGACGGGATACATTCCGCCGTGCGTGCGCAGATGCATCCCGATCAGCCGCCGATCCACTGGGGTGGTGCTTTGATGTGGCGCGGCACCTCGCGGGCAAAACCGGTGCGCACGGGGTCTTCGTTTGTCGGGCTTGGTGATCACCGTCAGCGCATGGTGATCTATCCCATTTCAGCCCCCGATGCCGACGGCTATGCCACCATCAACTGGATCGCCGAGGTTACGCTGGACGAGACCGAAGACCGCAAAAGCGGTTGGTACCGTCCGGCGGAGCTGTCAGATTTCGCGCATCACTTTGACGGCTGGACTTACGATTGGCTGGATGTCCCCGCCCTGCTGCGCGGCGCGACAGAGATTTACGAGAACCCGATGATCGACCGTGACCCGATCCCCACGTGGGTCGACGGCCCTGTTGCCCTAATCGGCGACGCGGCCCATGCCATGTATCCCACAGGATCGAACGGCGCGAGCCAGGCGATCATGGACGCCCGCCATCTGTGCGCGCGCTTCCTGCAAGACGGGGTCACCCCCGCGGCACTGCGCAGTTTTGACGACGCTTATTGCGGACCGATATCAGAGCTCATCCTGCGCAATCGCGGGGCCGGTCCTTTCGGGTTGCTGAACATGGTCAACGACCGCTGTGGCGGTGCCTTTGACCAAATCGACGACGTGATCCCTCCTCAGGAACGGGCCGAGTATATGGCGCAGTACAAGACCGCAGCAGGATTTGCCGTTGATCGGTTGAATGCCTCTGACCCCACTTTGCCGCAAGGCGCACGCCTTACATAGTAAGCCCCTAGGATCACCGCGTATTTTTTGGGCGATGCCAAAAACGTGAGCGGCAAAAAAGTTATCTTACTAAAATTGTCGGGTTGACCTTCCCCGCGATACTGTTCAGGTATTGCGCATAATTTCCATGCCTCCGGCGCGGCCCGTCGATCCGCAATTGTCGACAGCATCCGCAGGCGCGATCCGTCAAAAGGAACTGAACGTATGACCCGCAGCTTGATGACCTCTGTGCTTGCATTGACCTTGGCCTCCCCCGCTTTGGCGGTAGAGAAGTCCGAGGTGATCGACACATACGCCGACATCGCCGAAGCCGCCTATGGCGACAGCCTGATCACAGCCCAAGCGCTGGTCGACGCTGTGGATGCCCTGATCGCAGAGCCCTCCGCCGACACGATGCAAGCCGCCCGCACCGCGTGGCTGGCAGCGCGCGTCCCCTACCAGCAGACCGAAGCCTACCGTTTCGGCAACCCTATCGTTGACGACTGGGAAGGCAAGCTGAACGCCTGGCCGCTGGACGAAGGTCTGATCGACTATGTTGACGCCTCCTATGGCGGGGCTACCGATGAAAACGCCGCCGCCGCGTTGAACGTTATCGCGAACCCGACGTTCACACTGTCGGGCACCGAAGTTGACGCCAGCACAATCACCCCCGACTTCCTTGCCGAAACCTTGCACGAAGCCGACGGGAATGAAGCCAATGTGGCGTCGGGCTACCACGCGGTTGAATTCCTGCTCTGGGGGCAGGATCTGAACGGCACGGAACACGGGGCCGGTGGGCGCGACTGGACAGACTACGCCACGGGCGACGACTGCACCAATGACAATTGTGACCGCCGCGGTCAGTACCTCAAGGCTGCTGCCGATCTGATCGTGACCGATCTGGAGTATATGGTTGCACAATGGGCCGAAGGCGGTGCCGCGCGCACCAACCTGACCGACAACGAAGACGGCGCGATCTCGGCGATGCTGACCGGCATGGGGTCGCTGTCTTATGGTGAGCTTGCGGGCGAACGCATGCGTCTTGGTCTGATGCTGAACGACCCCGAAGAAGAGCATGACTGCTTCTCGGACAACACGCACAACAGCCACTATTACGACGGTCTGGGTATCCAGAACGTGTACCTCGGTGCCTATGCGCGTACCGACGGCACGCTGGTCACCGGCCCATCCCTGTCCGATCTGGTCGCTGCCGAAAACGCCGATCTGGATGCGGAAATGCAGCTGAACCTGTCGACCACCATGCGCAAGCTTGGCCAGATCAAGACCGCTGCCGAAGCGGGCATGTCCTATGACCAGATGATGGCGCGCGGCAACAAGGGCGGCGAAGCCTTGGTTATGGGCGGCGTGAACGCCCTGATTGCACAGACCAAGACCATCGAACGCGTCGTTGCCACCCTGGGTGTGGATGACGTGGCGATTGAAGGCTCCGACAGCCTCGATAGCCCCGGCGCCGTGTTCGAGTAATACCCCGTTTTCATGAGTTCCTCCTCCCACTGAAAGTAAACAAGAATGAAGAAACTAGCTCTCGCCGGTTGCGCTTTGGCGCTGACCGGTGCCACTCCCCTTTTGGCTCAAGAACAGGCATTTGTCTGGGGCGGTGAGTTTGAAATCGGCGTCGACAGCACCGTCACATCCGATGATCCTGCAGGCGAGTTGACCGATAACTACGCCAGCCTGTCGCTCGCCTTCGAAGCCGGTGTCGCGACCAGCATCACGCTGTTTGGTGAAGTGACCCTGGAAAGCGTCACAGACCCGGCCGAAACCCGTCAGTTCGACGATCTGGGTCTTTATGTGAACGAACTTGGCCTGCGCTTTGATCTGGCAGCAGGCGAGCTGAGCGTCGGTAAAGTAAGCCCGACCTTCGCTGTGGCATGGGACGCAGCCCCCGGTTTCTACGGCACATCGCTGGCCGAAGACTATGAGTTGTCCGAAGTGATCGGTGCGACATTCGACATGCCTGTCGCCGCCTCAGGCGGGGTTCTGTCCTTTGCGCTGTTCTATGCGGATGACACGGCGTTCAGCGACTCGCTGGGGACAAAGCGCGGCCGCAACACCACCGCGGATGGCGGCGCGGGTAACACCGGCAAGCTGAACAACGTGGCGCTGCAGTACACGCAGGAAGTTGGCGACACGACCTATTGGGTTGGCGGGCGTTTCCTGACCGCGGGTGACAGCGATGTATCCGACGAAAAAGGGGCCGTCATCGGGATGGCGCATGACTTTGGCAACGGTTTCGACCTGATCGCCGAAGTGGCCTATTTCGACGGGTTCGCAGGCACGGGCGAGGATTCCAGCTATGCGACGTTGGGCGGTTCTTACGTTCAGGGGCCGTGGGCCTACTCTGCCAGCTACACCGGCATCGACAACACCGCGAATGGTTACGATGATTTGATCACCGTGGGTGTAGACTACACGTTCGAGAATGATATGTCGCTGGGTGGTGGCGTCGGCTTCTACGATGTAGACGGCAATGACTTTACCGCTGTCGGGGCATCGCTGGTGATCCCCTTCTAATATCGAAATAGGGCAGAATATGCATTTCCTCCGGTCTTTTATCCCTCAGGCCCTGGTGATGTCCCTGCCCCTACTGAGCGGTCCGGTCTACGCCGGGCCGCTTGATGAACCCCATCTGGATATCATCCCGCGTACCGCCGATGAAACGGCCCGTATCGCCGATGTAACCGCCCCTCCTGACAGTTTTGACGCCCCCAGCCCGTTCGAGGTGAATAGCGGCGGCGCTGCCACCGTGCGCCCGCGCATGAATGCCGATGCGTTTTCGCAGGCCTCGGGCAATATGTCGTTCGAGGACGAGCTGACCTTCAAACTGGGCAATGGGCTGTTTCGCAAGCTGTGGGTGTCGTCGCCTTCCTCGACGCTGGCGTCTGACGGGTTGGGGCCATTGTTCAACGCACGGTCGTGCCAAAGCTGCCACATCAAGGACGGGCGCGGACACCCGCCCGAAGGCCCCGACGACAGCGCGATTTCCATGTTCCTGCGCGTGTCTATTCCGGGCAATGAAGACGCCGGCAATATCAAAGAGATCGAAGGGTATCTGGCCACGCTCGCCGAACCCACCTACGGCACGCAAATGCAGGATTTCGCCGTCTCGGGGCATAGTGCCGAATACCGCTTGCAGGTCGATTATACCGAAATCCCCATGACCCTGTCGGGGGGCCAGGTCGTGTCCTTGCGGCAACCGACTTACACCGCGGCTGATCTTGGCTATGGCCCGCTGCACCCCGATGCGATGCTGTCGCCCCGTGTGACGCCGCAGATGATCGGGCTTGGGCTTCTCGAAGCGATCCCTGCTGCGGATATTCTGGCGCTGACAGACCCTAATGACGCGGATAGTGACGGTATTTCGGGCCGCGCCAATATTGTCTGGTCGCAGGAATACAACATGCCGATGCTGGGCCGTTTCGGGCTTAAGGCCGGGATGCCCACGATCCGCGAACAATCCGCAGGGGCCTTTGCGGGCGATATCGGCATCTCTAACCCGATCTTCGGCGATCCGTTTGGCGATTGTTCGACCATTCAGGATGCTTGCGTAAACGCGCCTCATGGGGCCGCTGACGTGCGCGGGTTCGAGATTGACGCCGAAGGGCTGGATCTGGTCACCTTTTACAGCCGCAACCTTGCCGTGCCCGCCCGTCGCGACGCGGACACACCCGAGGTGCTGCGTGGCAAACAGGTGTTTCATGAAACAGGCTGCGCCGACTGCCACCAGCCCAGCTTTGTCACCCATCGTCTGAAGGACCAGCCCGAACAAAGCTTTCAGCTGATCTGGCCCTATACCGATATGCTGCTGCATGACATGGGCGAGGGCTTGGCCGATCACCGCCCCGAGGCCCGCGCCACCGGCACCGAATGGCGCACCGCGCCGCTGTGGGGGATTGGCATGACCGAAACCGTATCGGGACATACGCAATTCCTGCACGACGGGCGCGCGCGGTCACTGCTGGAAGCCGTGCTTTGGCATGGCGGAGAGGCCGAGCCCGCCAAGAACCGCGTCATTGACATGCCACCCGCAGACCGTGATGCTTTGATCCACTATCTGGAAAGTTTGTAATATGAAAAAACTGGTCCTGGCCCTTGGTCTTTTCTGCGCACCATTGGGTGCTGCGGCCGAGGTAGGCTCCGCCGTTTTGCGCGATGTGGTCGATCATCACATCCTGCCCCGCTATACCACACTGGCAGAGCGTACGGATGCACTGGCCAACGTTGCCCAACAGAATTGCGCTGCCGATGACGCCGCGTTGCGCAATGCCTACCATGATGCCTTTGACGCGTGGATCGCGGTGAGCCATCTGCGGTTTGGCCCGTCCGAGACCGACAACCGCGCCTTTGCGCTGGCCTTCTGGCCCGACAGCCGTGGGGCCACACCCAAAACGCTCGCGGGGCTGATCACGGATGCCGATCCCGTGGGCCGCGACCCGCAGGCCTATGCCGATGTTTCCATCGCGGGGCGCGGTTTTTATGCGCTCGAGTTCCTGCTGTATGACGATCAGATCAGCACGATGGGCGATGCTGGCTATCGCTGCGCTTTGGTGCAGACGGTAACTGCCGATATCGCCACGCAATCCCAAGCCATTCTGGACGGCTGGACCTCTGGCTATGCCGAGGCCCTTGCAACGCCCGCCGAAGGAGGCCCCTACCGCAGCACCGAGGAAGCGGCGCAAGAGCTTTTCAAGGCGCTGAACCTCGGGCTGGAGTTTACCGCCGACACCCGCATCGGACGCCCCATGGGCAGCTTTGACCGCCCGCGCCCCAATCGGGCAGAGACGCGGCGATCGGGGCGGTCTTTGCGCAATGTCGTGGTCGCGCTCACCTCTCTGCAGGATCTGGCGGAGCGGTTGGCGGCGGATGACGTGGCCGTGGTGGCCGCCTTTGACGACCGGTTTGACGAGGCGCTGGCAATCGCTGCCGACCTGGACGACCCTGTGTTCGCTGGAACGGCCAAGCCGCAATCCCGTCTGCGTGTAGAGGTGTTGCAGCAATCTGTTGCCGCGATCCGCGATGTGGCCCGCCAAGATCTGGGCCCGCATTTGGGCGTCGCTTCGGGCTTTAACGCATTGGACGGAGATTGACCCCATGACCAACCGCCGCCATTTCATTGCAGGGATGCTGGCATCAGGATTGGTGCCCGCCCCTACTTGGGCCGATGCGGGTGGGCCGGCCTATCTTGCCGCTGCCGGTCTGCGCGATGGCAGCTTTGTGCTCTGCGGCATTGACGCGGCGCTTGAGGTGGTGTTCGAAATCCCCCTGCCCGGTCGCGGCCACGCGGCGGCGGCGCATCCGTCCAAGCCGCAAGCTGTCGCCTTTGCACGGCGCCCCGGCAATTTCGCACTGGTGATCGACTGCATGTCGGGCCGGGTCAAGGCCACGCTGCACGCGCCCGAGAGGCGGCACTTCTACGGGCACGGAGCTTTTTCCGCCGACGGGAGCCTGCTTTACACGACCGAAAATGACTATGCCAACGGCATCGGGCGCATTGGTGTCTGGGACGTGGCGCTTGGCTATGTGCGCGTCGATGAATTTGCCAGCGGCGGAGTCGGCCCCCATGACATAAAACGTCTGCCCGGTGGCGACACGCTGGTCGTGGCGAACGGCGGGATTGATACGCATCCCGATTCAGGGCGCGCCAAGTTGAATATCCCCACCATGCGGCCCAACCTCACCTACATCAACGACCGTCGTATTCTAGAGCAGATAGAACTGCCCCATGACATGCACCGCAACTCGATCCGGCATCTGGCCGTAGGGTCCGACGGGCGTGTCGCTTTCGGGATGCAATGGCAAGGCGACGGCGATGCCCCCGCGCTTGTCGGGCTGCATCAGCAAGGAGAGACGCCGCTCTTGCTGGACGGTGCCGAAGATATGCACGGGTACATCGGCAGTATTGCTTTGTCGGACGACGGGTCCGAGATTGCCGTAACCTCGCCCCGTGCCGGTTTGGTGCAGGTATTTGACGCAGCAACCGCGTCATACACTCGCAGTATCGCGCTTACCGATGTCTGCGGTGTTGCCGCGGCACCGGAAGATTTTGTTGTGACCAGCGGTACCGGTATCGTTCAGCGCCTCTCTGGCAGGTTGAACCCGGAAAAACCGCTGATGTGGGATAATCACCTCGTCCGGCTTTAGGCCCCAGCGGGGCGGTTTGATGTCACCGGCTTACATCTTCGAAAACGCAAAAAGCCCCCGTGGCCGGCACCTTGGCCGGTCCACAGGGCAAAGTAGTAAGGGCCGGAGCAGGCCCGAAAATCGATTAAGCTGATGAACTCTAACCCGCGGAAATTCGCGCGTTGAGGGTTCACGAAAAAGGGAAAGCGCCGCATTCGATGCCCGTCTGCTGTTAAATCCTTTCAAATCATATCGGGTCGAACACGGTGCTTTCTCGGGCCCTGGCAGCGGCGAGGCATGCCGCCTTGACAGGGCAAACCAGTTAACTTTGACGCATACCTCCTTTCGTTGCCGGGCTTTTGCCCCACAAAAGGGCATCTATTGTTGTGGCTCCCATGTGGTCTGCCATCGCGCCGACCACCGTCTCGTTCACGCCGCTCAGGAAGTTCACAAGTTCCGTCAGCGTCAGCTCTTCGAGCAGCAGCTTGAGCGTGCCGGCACCGACATTGTGCAACAGCTCGTCCAGTTCTTCCGCCTCGAGCACATTCAACAGACGCGTCGCGGCAGGGGTGTCGAGGTTTGCAAGCAATACCGCAGCGCTGCCGACGCCAAAGGCGCGGTCGAATTCATCGGTGCCGAGGGCGGTCACAAAGGCGTCGATCTCGGCCGAGGTCGCGTTGTTCAGCGCGTCGGCCAGTTTGAAGGCTGTCTGCCCTTCGGCAGAGAAATCAAACACGGCGTCGATCAGATCTTCGGCCTGGGCAGCGACACCCACGAAGACCGCGCGGGCCCCGTTTTCCATCGTGATGATGACGTCACCGTCGCGCAAATCGCGGGAACCGGTCAGGCACATGGCAGCGCGCAGATCGGCGCGGGAAGAAAACTGACCCAGGAAGGTGATCGCATCGCCGCGGGCGACGTCAAAATTATTGACGACGATATGCGTGTCGGAGGGTACCACGATAAAGTCAGGCGTGGCGATGGTCATTGTCTCCTGGGTCAGGTCGGGTTGTGCAGCCTGGGGCGTGGCCCAGACATCTTGCACATGAGAGAAGCCAGCGTTGATCTGGATGGCCTGCGTCGGGTCCGCATCTGTCGGCATGACATAGCGGGCGCAGCGCATCCGGTCCGCCGCGAGTTTAAGCGCGGTGCTGTCGGCCGTGATGTCCAAGACGGAGTCGGTAGCGTTTCCCGAAACATGGATGCCAAGTACTGCACCCAAAACCGCCTCGCGCAGGGAGGAGTTGTTGGCGATCTGGGCCAGTTCTAGGAATGTTGCGTTTGCCATCGTCTTCACCTTGGATTTGTTGCAGCCTGTGTTTGGTGGCTGTTAAGATGAAATTAACGCTAAATCCCAAGGGCGTCGCGGGCCTAGGCGGGTAGTCCAAAACAGCTTGTGGCTATGGCGCTATCCCAAAGGATAGGTATCTGCTGCTGCACTGGCACTATTCACCCTGCCCTGCAGGCAGAAACGGAGTTTACCATTGCCAAAAAAGCCCGCCCCGCCTAGCCTTTTCGCAACTGCAAAAAGCGCCCGATCAACGAGGCGCAGCAAAAAACGCAGTGAGAGCAGTAGTGAAAGGACAGCACCAGACGACATCCAAGTTGCCATGCTCCGCAGCATATGCCGCGGGGGCGCAATGGAATCGATCGCTTTGGATGCTTTTACAAGTGGTTTGACGTTGTGATGTTTGATAGCAGGAGGCGGGCTTTGACTATGCTTTCCGGTGTCCGCAAAGCGACGAGATGAACCAGAAAGAGAATATGGCGGGCGCTAAAATCGTGAAACAGGGATGGGGCAAGCTGCGTCGAACGCTTTTGGGTGCCGCTATCGCCCTGATCGGTGCACTGCAACCGGCGGCTGGTCAGCAGGCCGACACGATGGATGCGCCCCGTGACATCACCATCGGTATTCTCGCCTCCGAAGGGATCACCCGCGCGCTGGACAGCTGGTTGCCAATGGCCGCCGCGCTGAACACCGCCGCACAGGGCGCAGAACTGAACTACCGTTTCAAGATCGCGCCTTACACCGACGCCACAATGATCAATAAAATCTCGCAAGGCGCGCTGGATTTCTTCCTTGTCGATCCCGCGGCCTTTGTCGTGGCAGAGGTCGAAAGCAACGCCCGCCCGCTGCTCTCTGTCGCCCAGATGTGGGAGGGACAGGTCTATGATAAAACCAGCGTCGTCGTCTTCACCACCGCTAACAGCGATATTCGCGCCATCCCGGATATCGCGGGTCGCAGCATCATGGGGGTGTCGGCCGATGAAATGACCGGCTGGAAGCTCGCGCTGCAAGAGTTTCGCAAGTACCGGCTGGATATCGACGATATCGCGTCCCGCGCGCTGTTCTCGGGCGGGAACCAACGCGAGGTCGTCTATGCCGTGCAAGCCGGTCTGGTGGATGTCGGCGTCGTGCGCGCCGGTGTGCTCGAAGCGCTGGCCCGCGACGGCGTGATCGATATGAACGATTTCCGCCCCGTGTCCCCTGTCGATCATCCAGGCTATCCATTCTGGGCCAGTACCATGTTGTACCCCGATTGGGTGCTGGGGACGATCCCCGGCGTGCCGCAGGCGGCGTTAACCATTCTTGTCGACACCCTGTTGGGCCAAGATACCGGCAGCCCCGAGGCGATTGCCGCCGGTGGCACCGTCTGGCTGCCCCCGCAAAATTATCAATCGGTGCACGAGCTGCTGATCTCTTTGCGCGCACGCCCCTACGAGAATTACCTGCAGCGTTCCGCCTTGCGCATTGCATCAACCTACAAGTGGCTGGTGTTGGGCACATTGCTGCTGATCGTGTTTTCGCTGTTGTTCCTGATTTTCCAACTGCGCGAAAACGCGCGACAGGCCCATGCCCGCAAGGATGTGCTGAAGTCGGAGGTTCGGTCCAAGCAATTTTATCGCAACGCGGTAGAGGCCCATACCGTGTTCTGCATGCTGAACCAGAACGGCGCGATCACCCATGTGAACGACCAGTTTGTCCAGGCCAGCGGCCGGTCCCGCGAGGCGCTGATCAGCACGCCGTTGGTTGATGTCATGGATGCCGGCAATCGCGGTGTGCTGACGGGCGATGTCTTGCCCGCCATGATGTCGGGCACCCCGTGGAAAGGCACCATCGTTCTGCATAAAACCGACGGCAAGGCGGTCTGGCTGCAATGTAGCTTTATTCCGATCACCGACGGCGAAAAACAGCTGCGCGAGATCGCGATTGTCGCTTCGGATATGACCAAGACCCGCGAAGGCGTGTCAGAGGCGCGGTTCAACAACACGTTGGAACTGTTGCAGGACCATGTTGTTGTCTTCCAGCCGCAAACCTATGCGGTGATGTATGCCAATGCATCGGTCGCACGACACCTGATGCGACATGATGAAAGCGACGACTGGCGCGGCAAGAGCCTGTCCGACCTGATTGGCAAACGGGATTATGACAGTCTGCGCGAACGCTGCGCCGGCCTTATCAAAGGGCCAGAGCGGCGCGTCACCTGGGAGGTCGAGGCGAAATCAGGCATCACCTACGACATCAGCCTTGAATATGTCTGCCCCGCCCAGGACGAACCGCGCTTCATCGCGATCTACCGCGATGTGTCGCAGCGCAAGGTGGCCGAAAAAGCAAAGACCGAATTCCTGTCCACCGTCAGCCATGAATTGCGCACGCCGCTGACCTCTATCAAAGGGGCCTTGGGGCTTGTGCTGTCAGGTGCCACGGGGCAGTTGCCTGACAAGATGAAGGGGCTCATCACCATCGCCGCCTCAAGCTGTGACCGGCTGATCCTGCTGATCAACAGTATTCTGGATATGGAGAAAATCGAAACCGGCACGCTTGATTTCCGGATGAAGACGCTGAACCTGTCCGAGACGCTGAATACGGCACTGGTGCCGAACCAGCTTTATGCCGAACGCGCAGGCGTATCGTTGCGCCGTGTCGATACCCCCGATGACGATGTAATGCTGACCTATGGCGACTCCAAACGCTTGGTGCAGGTGCTGGATAACCTCTTGTCCAACGCGGTGAAGTTTTCGGAACACGGCGGGGAGATCCTGATTGCACTGCACGCGGTCGGGGATCAGCTGCGCATTTCGATCCGCGACTTCGGCACCGGCATTCAGGCTGCCGCGCAGGCGTCGGTGTTTGAAAAGTTCACCCAAGGCGACAGTTCTGACAGCCGGTCCAAAGGGGGCACGGGGCTGGGGCTGACCATCGCCAAAGTCATCATCGATCACCATCAGGGACAGATCACGTTCTTCAGCCGCGAAGACGTGGGGACAGAAATTATCATCTCCCTCCCCCGCCTCGCGCAAGAGGACGCGCCAGCACCCGACACGCCGGTGCAAGTCGCCCCGCCAACGGCCTTTTCTGCCGCATTGGAACAACAGGCCCGCAAGACGCCGTCTGTCATCAAAAAGACCGCCGCGGAACATCTGGTGCAACAGATCACACGCGCGGGATACGGACCGGAGTTCGAGCTTGGCAAAGCCGACGTCGGACGTCTGGCCGCAGGTGTCGAAATCGTCGGCGCGCCGTTGCTGAATAAATGGATCACCCAGAACGAACGCGACACGCTCTCGCAGTTGATCGGCGCGGGCGCGATTGCGGATGCGGCGGTCTGTGTGATCGAAGCCGCCTCGGACACAGATCACAGCGCGGCGGCCAGCGCATCCACCGCTGTGGCTCAGTTGCGGGCATGGTTCGCCACCTGTGCCGAACCCATCGGCAATCCCGCGCAACCGCTGACCATCGCGGCGGTCGATCACCCGGATGTTGCCAGCTGGCTTGAAACCGAAAGCATCGTGACCTTTGACGATACTGTGGATCTCGCGAAATCAGTCGCGACGTCGCAGGCGGATGTCGTGCTGACCTTTGCCATCAACGATGGGTCGGCCAGCGTCATGGCGGTGCCAACCTCGCAAGGTTTGATGCCCTCGGGCTGGCCGGTCTGCGTGCTTGTCATCCGGAATGTAGAGAATAAGAATTCGCTGGGTGTGGTGTCAAAATTCAGCAGCGGGCGTTAAGGTAAAAAGCGTTACCGGCGCTGCAATGCGAACAGCGCGCGCGACGCGTCGTCTAGTGCGGCCTGTTCTGCCCTGTCGGCATCGGCTTTCGCCTCGGCTTGCGCTTTCGACAGCACCGTTTGCGTGGTCTTAAGCGCGCGGAACTGCGCGAAAAGCGCATCCTCTAGCGTGTCGATCTGCCCTGACAGCGCATCCCCCTCCGCCGCCAAGCCACGTTGTTGCCGGTCAACCGAGGATAGGTAGGCGGGCAAATAGGCCTGTGTTTCCAAGGTGCTACCCGTCTGTTCAGCAATCGCCCGCTGGGTCAGCGCCGCACTTTGTTCCGTCAGCGATGTTTGCTGTGCCCGCAAGCCCGAAAGCTGTGCCCCGATCGCATCCAGCTCGTGTTGCCGGATGGTGTTGATCAGCTTGAGCGCAGCGATCTGACGGCGTCCGGCCATGGGTTATGCGGCCTCTGGCATCTGCTTGCGAGCCTCTTCCATCTCGTAAAAGCTGGGCTGCAGGCTGGTCGGAATGTTACCGCGCCCGATCTCGGTGCAGATCGCGGGCGAATGGCCATGCAGGATCGCGATAAAGATGTCGCGGATCACGGCGTAGTAAATGCCGTCCTGCTCTTCGATGGCTTGCAGACGGTTGGCGACCGGAGAAACGAAAAGATAGGCAAGGAAAACCCCAAGGAATGTCCCGACCAACGCGCCGCCGATCATCGCCCCCAGAACCGCAGGCGGCTTGTCGATCGACGACATCGTCTTGATCACGCCTAAAACCGCCGCAACAATCCCGATGGCGGGTAGCGCGTCGGAGACGGTGGTCAGCCCGTGGGGGGCCACCAACGCTTCGTGGTGGTGCTTTTTCAGCTTGCGGTTAATGACATCTTCCGCCTGATACGGATCATCGAACTGCATCGCCAGCATACGGAAACTATCGGTGATCAGATCAATGGCAAAGTGGTCTTTCTGCAGCTTGGGGTACTGCGAAAAGATCGAACTTTCTTGCGGGTTTTCAATATGTTCATCCAGCGCGAGCATGCCATTTTGCTGGTACTTGCGGGCCAACGTATACATGAGGTTCAGCAGGTCCACATAGTCGCCCGAATTCCACTTGGGCCCCTTGAATGCCTTAACCAGCGCGCGCCCTGCCCCCGCGATATTGGCAAAGGAATTCGCCGCAATAAACGAGCCAAGCGCGGCACCGCCGATCATCATACCTTCGAACGGTAGCGCATGGGTAATGATGCCCATGTCCCCGCCAGAGAGCATATACCCCCCAAAGACCATGCCCATCACGACCACGAAGCCCAGAATAATCGTCATTTGTTTTCCACTTGCAAGTTTCCAAGCACTTTAGGCATTTTCATTGAAATCTCAAGAACAGTTCATGTTCCTCCAAGTTTAAAAATTTGTCGCTCAAGACCAATTGCTATCTTTTCATGGTGTGACTAAAGTAAACTTCAGAATAAGCTGGAGAGTGCCGTGATCTCGGATGTTGAAACCACAATGATTGTCCTGATTGATGCGGACGATGTGAAATTCGCATTCTCGGGCTGGCCGGATCACATTTGCCTCGCGGCGTGCCTGTCCAGCTTTGGGACCTGCAGCATGATCGTGTTTCGCCGCGATGAACGCCACTTGATGCCGGATCGTTTGGTCAAGCTGCTGAAGCTGCGCCGCGAAAACACCTGCTTTATCCCCGAGGTCGACGGCTTCAAGACCAAGCAATTCCTATATTCCGACGAACGCCGGTTGATGGCGCTGGTCGCATCGGACCCGGTGGTGCTGGAAGAAGCGGTTGATTACGCCGTGAACTACAACTACGCGCTGGAAGAAGGGCTGGACCCCGCCAAGATGCTCGGCCTGGATATTCCCACTGCCGACCCCGTGGTCGCTGCACCGCGCGGCACGATGGTAAATGAAGAAGCAAACCCCATGCTGCCAGAGTTCCTGCGCCGCTCGGTCGAACGATCCCGCCGGCCGATCTTTGCCAGCCGACGGGTCCCCACCTTGGGCGAGTTGATCAGAGCCTGATCACCGCAGCGCGTTGCGCAGGTTCAAGAATACATCATCCTTCAAAGGTGCCGCCACAGGCTCGACATTCTGTGCGACCCGTTGCACCTCGCCACTGTTCTGTGGTGCTACGGGCGCAGGGATCGACGCCTTATATAGCTTCTCGCCGGTCTCGGCTGGCGGTGTCGCCGCATCAATCTGCGTCGGGGCTACGTCATCGCCGGCATAGTCCTCGACCTTCTGATATTGAACCGACACCGTGATCCGACGGTTAGACGCGTCGGTCGGATTTTCGGGCACCAGCGGCGCGGTATCGGCAAGGCCCGACACGCGGATGATACGATCACGTGCAACGCCCGAGGCTTCGAAAACACGGCGCGTGGCGTTGGCACGGTCCGAGGACAGATCCCAGTTGTCGTACTTCTGGCTATTGGCAAAGCGGACAGCATCGGTGTGCCCTGACAGCGTGATTTTATTCGGCAGGCGTGCCAAAGACTTACCCAAATTCGCGAGCAGCTGATCTGTGGCACCCTGCATTTCGGCGCGGCCACTATAGAACATCGGTTGCCCTTCCTGATCGATGATCTGGATCTGCAAGCCTTCGGGTGTTTGCTGGAAAATCAGGTTCTTCTTCAGCGGATCAAGGTCGGGATTCTCCTGCATCGCCTGCAAGATATCCTGCTCCAGCTTTTTGAACTTTTCATTGTCCAATGCGTGCACATTATCAATGGTCGCATCGCCAGCCGATTTTGACCCATCGGATGCGGTTTGCGACGCGCTGGCAACATTGGCCGCGGCGGGGTTTTCATGGGCACCGTCTTCGGAGCCGATCTGCGTCTCATCTGGCACCGACGTCGCGGTTTCGTCGCGGATTTCCCACTTGGCCGAGGCCGGATCGTCGATTTTCCCAAGCTCGCTGCCACGGGCCACAATCGCCCCATTCGAGGCGGTCAATGTACCGGGTGGCCCCAAGGTAGCACCGTCCAATACACCACTGCCGCCGGGCAGGGTCGCATTGGTAAAGTATTCGGCAATCCCGCGTAGCTTTTGCTCGTCCGCGCTCGAGAGAATCCACATCAGCAGAAAGAACGCCATCATCGCGGTCATGAAATCAGCATAGGCGACCTTCCAGCCGCCACCGTGATGTCCACCGCCTTCGATAACTTCTACTTTTTTAAATACGCGCGGCTGTGTCGTCGCTGCCATATGTCCTGCCTCTATTCTCGCGACCACGGGGGCCGGTTCGGCAGACGTGCTTCTGCACCGACTGCCTCAGAGACATGTATCGAGGGGGATTAGGTGCTCCGCAGGACAAAACGGTGGCAAAGGAAAGGCATTTGAACTTTACAGCTGCGACCCAAGATTTGCCTGCACCGCCTCGTCGCGGGCATACCGACCAAGGCCCGCTTTCTTTGCATAATCCGCTTTGCGCAAAGAATAGTTCGGTGCGACGAGGGGATGATCATCATCAAGATTGAACTTGATCCGGTATTCGCTCTCGCTCAACCCGTGCTCTGCGCGCAGGTGACGCTTGAGCATGGTAAAGGATCGGCCGCAGCACAGGCAGGTGACGGAATCATCCGTAAACGACTCGGCAACCGGCACCGCGGGAATGGCGGTTTCAGTCGTAAACTGCGCTGCTACCTTGCTGATTTCGGCCTTGGCGGCTGCGGGCTGGAGCCCGGCGAGTGCGGCGGGAAGCGCCTGCGACAACGCCAGAATGTCTTGCACGGTTGCGGATTCACGGCCAGCGAATGCGGTAATCACGCGAATTGCGGCCTCGGAAACGGGGGGATCTGTAAACTCTGTCACTTTCGTATGCGCCTTTACTACGTCGGTGCGGGATGAAGCCTCGTGAACAAATCTTGGAAACTCTACTAGAATACCAGGATTGTCCGCCAACCTCACAAAAATTGTCAATGTCTCTTAAGTATAGATTGGCCCGCCGCAAGGAATGGCGAAAGGACAACAACTTATGAACTCAAGATAAACTGCGGTGGATTAATTCAACCGGTGGCGGGCGGGATGCAAGCTCGGCAGGTCAGATGTGGCAAAACCTTGCCGTTTCTGACCACTCTCAGCGACTGCGGACAGAACACCCGACTTGGCCACAATTTCTGCCGCGTGAAGGATCACCGCGCGCATGTTTTCATCCTGCACCGCCTCGTCGCGCAAATGGACCAGCCGTTTGGCCGCCGCGAGCGCACGCCGTTTTGGCGCAACAATTTCAAGTATGTCTGCCATTTTCTAGCGCCTATTCTTGAGGTTCTCTCAGACGCGTTCTGCAGTCTGCAAGGATATACATAGCGTGGAAGGTTAAAGAATAGTGAACGTATGGCTTTTTCATGACAAACAGGCCCAATTATTGCCGCATAACTCTGACTTTGATTTCGCCCACGGGTTCGTGCAACAAAGGGATAATCCAATTCATCGCTCCCTTTCCTAGTATATGGCCGTTTTCATCGTGTCCTTTCCGCGTCTCGCCGCAATGCTATCCTTTTCCGAACATCCATCGGTCAACCCATTAGGGCAGCGCGATAAATGACCAAGATCCTACTCGTCTCTACGTCACCTTCGGTGCGCAACGCCCTGAACTATTTATTTACGGTTATCCTAAAATTTGACTTTGAATGTATAGACTTTGACGCCTGCGAACATTGGCTACACAACAGCGAAAGCGTTAACGCCATTTTCGTCGATATGACCGAAGCGAACAGCAACCCGGCCCCGTTGATCAGCACGCTCACCACCCACGCGCAGGCCGGAGTCGTGCTCGCGATACAAGAGCTGAAAGGGGTATGGGGTGCCGATGCGTTTGAAGCGGGTGCGATCGATGTCCTCACATGGCCCTGCAATCTGCGCGAGCTGTCTTTACGACTGAACCGACGCCTACCAACCCCTACGCCGTCAGTTGAACAACCTCACGATGTGAGCTGGGATGTCGAAGCGTATATCGCTCTGCGCGCCGGATTAACGACGGCGGAAGCTCAGATCATGCGGGTATTATTCGCGCAGGACGGGCAAATCGTGACCCGCGATGCGCTTAGTCTCGCCGTAGAATCTCGGCCGTGGCGATATGGTGATCGGAAATTTGATGTCCATGTCGCGAAAATCCGTAAGAAATTTGCGGACACATTCGATGAACGTATTTCCGTCGAAACGGTACGGTCCAGTGGCTACATGCTGCGCACGGGCGGGCTGAATGCATTCGATCCGACGTAACGGGGCCTGTACCTGCATCGTGAGAGAATCGCACCTTTCCGCACTCACACTTACCGCACATTCTCAACACATTTATTGTAAATTCGCATACAGGTGAACATGCAGCCATATTTTGCCCCGCCCACCAATACTTGTGCTGTGGATAACATTTCGCCCCATATTTGGTTCCCAAAAATATGGGTGATCGGGGGAATTTTGCCGAAATTACCGCAAGTGTCAGCGCAAAACCGCTGCGCTGATCGTTGTTGAAATTCAAGATCCGCTTGCGAAGTTTAACAAATCCGGAATTCAAAAAACCGTGTTGGGAAGATACCTTGGGGTTGCACACGCGACACTTGGGGAAGTTTTAACTATGCGTTCTGATTTGATGGGGCACATCTGGGGCGGTCGGCTGGAATTTTGCGCCGATCCTTGCAACACGCCCTTGGGCCGCATCCTGTCGTCACTGCTGGCGTCGCCGATCACCCGTTTCACCGTCGCCGTAGAGGACGTTGATCTGACCCCCTTCGCAATCTACGCCGGAGAAGAGATCATTTCCGGCGCTTCCTTGGCCGATGTTCTAGATCAGGAGTTTGGCCTTGATCTGGAAGATGACGCCATCGTTTTGATCGAACCCTGCGCACAACTAGCCTTGGCACCTGCGTGCCCCGTTCAACTTGGCCACCACATCGGCCATATCATCGTTTCCCTCGCCCAGTCCGAGCGTGACGGCACCGCCCCTGACGGCTTGCTTTCCGCTGATAATATCGCCCACAGCTTTCACCGTGAAATGCTGCGTGCGGTCACTCCGGGCCAGCACATTCATTAACACTGCGGCCCCCCGAAAACCCCGCCACAGTGTGACATGCAAAGCATGATTTAAAAACAAGTGCTGAAAATTATCCTTGCTTTCAAGAAATTAAGGATTTTTTAATTCTCCCTTAACTCTGCCACCCTATAGTTGAACCGAGGCAGAATAAAAAGGCAGTGAAATGAGTGTAACCGCGTATAAGCGGACCATCTCGCACACCGAAGATCCGCGCCAGATTGAGCGTCGGATTTTGGCGAGCGTGACATCCAAACTTGAAAACAAATTCGAAGCATTTGACGGTGCTGCGGAAAAATCTCAAAAGCTTCAGATGCTTGCAGATGGCCTGCGCGATACCCTGTGGGAGAACCAGCGCGTTTGGCTCACGTTCAAGGCCGATTTGGCCGAGAAGGATAACGGGCTGACGGCCGATTTGCGCGCTGCACTGATATCGCTGGCTCTTTGGGTGGAAAACCACACCAAAGCGGTCCTGTCCGGGTCTAAAAATGTGAAGCCTTTGATTGATATTAACCGCAGTATTATCGACGGTCTGAGCGGACGGGCTGCAAAAGTCGCGGCGGAGTAAGCTTTATGGCGCTGCGATTAACCCTGAAACCGAACGAGCGGATCCTGATTAACGGCTGTGTCGTGCGCAACGCCGATCGCCGTCAGATGATTGTGATCGAGAATCAGGCTGACATCGTGCGTGAAGCCGATCTGTTAAAAGAGGATGAAGAGCGCACCCCTGTAAAAGAGGTCTATTTCTTCATCCAGACCGCCTTGCTTGAGCCATCGACCCGTAAAAAATTGGTGTCGATCATCCAAAAGAAACTAGGCGCGCTTGCGCCGGTTTTCCACGACGAGATGGCCAGCCACATCTTTGAAGCCGCGGCTCACGTGTCTTCTGCTGACTTCTACAAAGCGATGCGCACATTGCGCCCCCTGATCGAATATGAAGAAAAATTGTTCAAAATGATCCGGGAAAAGAACACAGCCACGGCGGCGGAATAGGGTAAACCTATGATCAGCATTTCAGGTTTAGGCAGTTCCACCGCGCTCAAGCTGATTGACGCAACGCGGGACAAACAACTTGATCTGATGCGTGATTCTGCCGCCAACAAACGCGCGGAAGAAGCGTTTCGCGACAGAATCGGCGACATCTCCAGCCCGGAAGAGCTGATCGCGGATTTCGAAGTCTACAGTTTTGTGATGCGGGCCTTTGACCTGGAAGACCAGATTTTCGGCAAAGGGCTGATCCGCAAAATGCTGGAATCCGATCCGGTCGAACCTTCATCCCTGCTGAACCGACTGACCGACAGCCGCTTCCGCGAAATGCATCTGGCCCTTGGCTTCACGACTGAGGCAGGTCCGCAAACCCCTGATTTGACGGACCCGGATTTCCTGAATGATGTGACGACACGCTTCTATAATCGGCAGTACATTAACGAAAATGACGCCCAGAACGAGACCGTGGGCACGGTGTTAGAATTTCGTGACAAGTTTAGCGGTATTAATAACTGGTTCGACGTACTGGCCAGCGAGAAGCTAACCAATTTCTTCCAGGTCGCCTTGTCACTCCCCGAACAGATGTCTGCCCTTGATCTCGACAAACAAAAGGCGCTTCTCGCTGATAAATTCGACCTCGAAAAACTGGCGGATCCGGCGGAACGTGAGAAGCTGATCGCGCGCTACGTCGCCATTTCAGATGCAGTTAACCCACAGGGATTTCAGGCGAATTCGATCGCACTTGATCTGCTGCAATCCTACAATCTGGGCGGCCAGTTCGTGCCGATCACAATCGATGTGACGGCTGTCACATTCTCTGCATCGCGCCTGTATCGCTGATCAGCTCGGCATATCCGACATCATGTCGTCGTCATTTTCGGGCAAGGACACCTCCCCTTCCGACATCAAACGCAATGCGGCTTCGACCAACTGAGCCTGCGCGCCTTTAACATCTTTGGACCGGACAGGGCCCATTGAAGACATTTCATCCTGCAGCATTCCGCGTGATCGCGAAGGCAGGGACGCCAGGAAATGTTCACGCACTTCCTTCTTGGCACCACGCAGCGCCATCGGCAGGGTATTCCCGCTCACTTCGCGCATGATTTTACCCAACATCATTTCGTTGAATTTAACCAAATCATCGAAAACAAACATTTTTTGCTTGATCGACAAGAGCTTATCGGGCTGGCGCTCTTCCAGGTTGCGGGTGAGATTAACCAACATATCTTCGTCGAGTTTGTTGAAAATCGACACCAACTGGCTCTCGATCCGGGCTTCAGCGCTGTTTCCGGCCTTGGCGAGCACATCTTCACGCAATGTGTTTTCGATATTCTGAATCGTATCGATCGGCAGCTTGTCCATGCCCATGATGCGCTCAATCAGATCGGCGGCTCGTTCGGCCCCCAACAGCGGCAATACCTTCGCTGCGACGTCAGGCCGGATTCGCGTCAGGATGACAGCGATCGTTTGGTTGTGTTCCTTCTGGAGAAAGGCGACCAACTCCTTCTCGTCCAGATCCGACAGGTCTTTCCAAACGTTATCGATCTTTTTGCCGTCAATTTCCTGCAAAATTTCAGCAACACGATCTTCGGGGAGGAATTCTTTCAGCAATCCGCGTGCGGCATCAATCGAGCCGACCACACTGCCGCTGTGATTCACTTTTTCATCAAATTCCGCGATGATTTCTTCAACGATACCGGCGTCGACTTCGCCCATCGTCGAGATAGCGGTGGTGATCTGGCGAATCTCATCAACATCAAGCTGCTGCATGATCGCGCCGCCCCTCTCCTCACCCAAACACAGGAAAAGGATCGCCGATTTCTGCGCGCCGGACATGTGGCGATGTTTGCGAAGGGGTACAAACTGGTTCATGAGATCGTCGATTCCCGCAGGCTTGATATTACCGCACAAGGATAGCCGAAACTATTCTTGTTTGACATGGCTATTTATGACCGCGGCGGTTTATCCGGACACGTAGGATTGAATCAGCGACCCAGCCAGCATGTACCACCCATCGATCAGTACGAAAAAGATGACCTTGAAGGGCAGCGAAACCAACACGGGCGGCAGCATCATCATGCCTGCGCTCATCAAAACCGATGCCACGATCAGGTCGATCGCGATGAATGGAAGGTAAATCAGAAAGCCGATGGTAAACGCGCGACGCAGCTCCGAAATCATGAAGGAGGGCACCAGCACCCGCCAGCTTGGCAGCGCAGCAGGCCCATCCGAGGGCGGTGACGCTTCATCCGCAATATCGGTGAAAAGCTGGAGATCCTTGTCGCGCGTATTAACCAACATGAAGTTGTAAAACGGCTCGGATATATTGCGCACGGCTTGCTCTTCGATGATGGCGTTTTCCATCAAAGGGACCAGCCCGCCCTCCCACGCATCCTCGAACACCGGCTGCATCACAAAGAAGGTCATGAACAGCGCCATAGCGTTCAACACGATGTTCGGTGGCGTTTGGTTCAGCCCAAGCGCAAGCCGTAACATCGAGAAAACAATGACAAATCTGGTGAAGCTCGTGACCATCACCAAAAGCCCCGGTGCCACGCTCAGGACCGAAATGATCGCGAACAGCTGGATCAGACGGCCCGACAGGCTGGCCCCCTCGTCCGTGCCCGGCGTCACGTCACCGAAAGCCGAAGAGAGGTCCCGCACCATGCTGCCAAGGTCTGCCTCTTGCGCCCATCCAGTCGATGCGGACGCGACGACACCGGCCAAAACCAAGGCCAGACCACACATCATGCGCGGTGCAAACAGGGGCAGCAAACGGGGGGACATCAGATTTCTGAAACGAAGTCTTTGACGATCTCACGCAGCGCAACACCAAGGGAATCCCCCTGCACGCGCACCAGATCACCGCGCGCGACCATGCGATCGTTAATCATGATGTCGACGGGTTCACCCACGCGGCGGTCAAGCTCGATCACCGACCCTTTGGTCAGGTTCAGCAACTCCGAGATCGGCATACGGCTGCGCCCCAGAACGACACGGACGTCCAGTTTGACCCCAAAGATCGCATCGAGGCTTTTGCCATCCAGACCCGCCGGCGCTTTGGTTTCTGCATCCTGAGCGGTGCTGTCGGTCAGGTCTGCTTGGGTTTTATCCTGGTCATTATGTAGCATTATTCAGCAATCCTTGTGGTTGCGGTCAGTTCAACGGCGGCGGTTTGCAAGGCGCTGCGCACGGCCGTGGTTGCCTTTTCAAGATCGTATTCCAGCTTCCCGCCCTGCCAGACGACCCGCGCCGCACCACGGGGCAGATCGCTATCCGCGACAATCTTGATCGACGCGGCGTCTGTTGATGCAGGTAGCCAAACCGGCGGCTCGGCCTGCAGCCGTGCGGCGACTTCGGGGGAGGCGGTGATGGACAGAACCGGTGTACTGCGGCTTAGGGCGACGCTTTCACGGATGCGACCAATGGCCAGATCGACGCCGTAGTTTTGCAGCAACTCTGGTACAAGCCGGTCGCCGATGCCGAGGAAGAGTTCCACGATATCAGTCTCTGTTGCGCGGCATTGTCTCGTATCTTGCACGATCAGCGCGTCAAGCTGCGCACGGATTTCAGCGCTCTCCGCCTCTAGTCGTGCATCCTCTTGCGCGTCAAACTCCGCTTTTGCATCTTGCTGCCCGACGGCGCGCCCGGCATCAAAGCCCTGCTTGCGCGCTTCGGCGAGACGCAGGTTCAGCTCTTCCTCGTCGATTGTAGTGACGGGCGCTGCGGGCGCATTGTCGCTGTCGAAATTTCGGGCGAAAAGATCGATCATGCGCCCGCCTCGGCAGGAAGCCACGACCGGATCACGCGCAGAACCTCTTGGGGTTTCTCATCTGCAAGCTGTTGGATCGTCTCGATCTTTTTCTTGTGGAGATTCCCGCGAATGCCTTCCTTGCGCACGTATTCAGCCACTTCCGCAGCTTCGATATCATCATCCGTGACAGTCAGCGGGTCGTCATCCTCGGCAATATCCGCGACGGCTGGCGTGGTGCCGGGCAGCTTGGGGCGCTGGCCTTCCGCTGTCAGTGCGGCGGGTTCGGCGGCCTTTTCTGCGGTCAGGGCGGGATCTTCGTAGCTGTTGAGCTGATCCCCTTCGCTGAACTTGCGCAGCATGGGCCGCACGCCAAAGACAAGGATCAGACCGACAACCAGCAGGGCCAAAACACCGCGCACAATAGACACGACATTCTCGGTCAGCTCATCCCCGATAGATTTGTCGATCGGATCGCCAAGATCCATTGAATAATCCATGAACCGCATACTATCGACAGAGACACTATCCCCACGTGTAGTGTCGAATCCGACGGCAGTTTTGACCAGTTCCCCAAGCCGCGCGAGCTCTTCCGGCGTGCGTTCAGCGTAGATCACATCTGACCCGTCAACGTTGTAGATCCCGTTCACCAGAACCGCGACCGACATGCGCCGCACGTCGCCGGCTTCGCGCACGATCTCGCGGCGCGTGTTGCCGATCTCATATTGCACGATCTCGTCAGCCTCTGACCGGCGGGTCGAGGTCCCTGCCCCATTGCCATCGGCCAAAGCGGCAGGGATGTTGTTTTCCACACCGACGTTGCCAGCCTCTTTCGTGCCGGTCTGGTCTTCGGACTTCGTCTCGGTCGACCGCACGACCTGCTGGTCGGGGTCGTATGTCTGCTCGACAATGACTTCGCGCTGCGTGGTCAATTCGACGTTCACATGAACGCGCGCGTTCCCCGCGCCGACCCGCGCTGTCAGGATGTTCTGGATCTCTTGCGACAGGCGGTCTTCAATGCCTGCTTTGGCGGATTGGACGCCGCCTTGGCTGCTGCCGTCCGGCCCTTCCGCCAGGATCGTCTCGCCACTGGCCGACAGAACGGTGACGCGCGAAATATCCAGATCAGCAACGGCAGAGGCGACCAAATTGCTGACCGCCACGGCCTGCTTTCGGGTCACCGCACGGCCGGATTCGGGGCGCAGGATGATAGAGGCACGCGGCGCTGGCGCATCGCGGGAGAAAGGCTCGCGGTCTGGCAGCACCAGATGAACCCGCGCAGACGAGATCCCGTCAAGCGTCTGGATGGAGCGGGCGAGCTCCCCCTCCATCGCGCGCATCTTATTGATCTTCTGCAGGAAGGAGTTCATCGCCAGCCCGCTGCTTTCGTCGAACAGCTCCCATCCCGGATCTCCATCGATGGGCATGCCGGTCTCTGCCAAAACCATACGCGCCCGCACCGCGTCCCCGCGGGGAACCGAGATGCTGGTGCCGTCTTCAGAGACCATCGCGTTGAAGCCGGCGTTTGCCAGCGTCGCCTCGATCGAATTTGCGGAGGTGATCGACAGATTCGAATAGAGCGGCGCGTAGTCCGGACGGGTCACGGCACCAATGCCGAGAATCATCAACAGCACCACACCAACACCCGCCCCACCAAGCATCACGAGCTTGTTTTTACCGAGCGACTTGAGATTGTCGATTAATCCTTGCATGGGGCCCCTCAGCATCGATTTGTTGTGAATATATTGATCAATTCATGCCTCAAGGCAAGTATTAAACAATTTTTAACCTTGTGTTTTTGACCTTAAAAGGGGAATGTGGCATTAACACCAAGTTAAGGTTTCCACATGGCCGACAAAGCGAAAAAAAAGCCAGCTGCGGCAAAGCAGGCTGCCTCTGCTGACGCAGCGGACCGGCCCCGCGGGTCGCGTAAAATGCTGATCGCGGCCGCACTCATGTGCGTGGTATCCTTGGGCGGCGGCTTTTTCCTTGCCCGTGCGGCTTACGTCAAAGACGCGGAAGCCTTCGAGCCCGAGTATAAGAGCGAAGAAGCCGATCAGACGGACACCAAGGATGATCACGCCGACGCGGAAGATCATGGTAAAGACGATCACGCCAAGGACGAGGGTGATGCCGAAGACCACGCCGATGACACCAAGGCCGCAAGCACAGGGCTGATCGATCTGGGCGAGATGTTGACCAACATCCAAGGTTTCGATCAAAACGGCACCCCGACATCGGCGTTTCTTAAGGTGAACCTGATGGTCGCCTACCGGCCCGATGCGGGCGCGGACAAGCTGATGGTCGAACGCCAGCCCTTCATGCGCGATCTTTTCAACGGCTACCTGCGGGGGCTGACCGAAAACGACGTGCGCGGCATGGCGGGCATTCTTTATATCAAGGCCGAACTGCTGAAACGGGCGCGCGCCGCCGTGGGCAGCGATCTGCCGCAGGAAATCCTGATCAAAGACCTGATCGTGCAGTAGGAGGCGGCGATGAGCGAGAGCGACACAACAGCACGGCGACCCGACGAAGCAGGCAGCACCCTGATCGACGAAATCATCCGCATGTCGGATTTCACCTTTGATCGCCTGCCCATGCTCGACATCATTGGCGATCGCATGGTCGAAAACCTGTCGGTTGCCCTGCCCGACCTGATGCGCGCCATGTGTGAAGCCTCACTGGCCTCGCTTGACTATATCCCCATGGGCAAAGTGATCGAAGGGCTGCCCAAGCCCACGTTTCTGGCCGTTGGCACAGGTCACCCCTTTGTCGGTGAAATCCTTGTGGTGATGGATCAAGCGGTGCTGATGACCGCGGTTGAACTGATGCTGGGCGGGAATGCCAGGAACGTCGATCTCGACAACACCGATCCTTTTACCGCGATCGAGCTTGGCTTTGGCGAACGGCTCGCCTCTGCCGTCTTTGCCGAGCTTGAGCGGTCTTTGTCGGTTGTGGGGGCGGCGAACCTCGAACTCGATCGCATCGAAACCGAGGCCGAAGGTGCCGCGATTGCCAAAAACACAAGCCTTTGCGCACGTTTACGGCTGTCTCTGACCCTTGCGGGGAACACCGGCAACCTTGATCTGGTCATCCCCTATGACGCGCTTGAACAGATCTTGCCGGACCTGGGCAAAGTCTATTTCGGCGACCGGATGGTGTCGCAAGACCAGTGGCGCGGGTTGATCGGGGCGCAGATCGAACGCGCGAACGTCGATCTGGATGTTGTCCTGTCCGAAAACGTCTTTCCGCTACAAAAAATCATGTCATGGCGGCCCGGTGACACGATTGATTTCGGCATCGAGGAAGGCCGCGATGCTACTGTGACCTGCGCCGACACCCCGATGTTCAACGTGTCGTTGGGCAAACGTAACAACGGCTATGTGGCTGTGCAAATTACCGAAAAGCTGGAAATTCTGGAGGACCACGAAGATGATGGCAACGATAATTGACAGCCTGATTGTCGTATTGCTGATCGGCAGCATCGGCTATGGCTACGTGGTTTCGATGAAATTGCGCAAGTTGACGGCGACGCTGAAACAGCTTGAACCGCTGGTCGAACAATTCTCCTCTGCGGTCGATAAATCCGAACAGTCTGTGCACCACATGCGGGAAAGCATTGAAACCGCGCAACGTGCGCCGGCCCCCGTCGAAGCGCCTCCCCCGCCCGAAGAAACAGCCGCCTCTTTCGCCAGCCGCCGCGCGACCAAGCAAGCGCCGGCAGAACGCAATGGCGTGCGCGTGGTACGGGATAAAAAAGAGATGGTGCGCGCGTTTTTCGAAAATTCTTCTGCGGCAAAGGGCTGATAGATGTTTGGACCAGGTATGTTGAACGGGAAAATTATCCTTGGAGGGCTGGCCCTGACGCTCTGCGCCAAAGCCGCGCTATCCTTTCCTGAATTGCCCTTGTTCAAGGATAGTGCGCTGCCACAGCAGCCGATGGTCGTTCTTGCCGCTGAAACCAAAGAGGAAACGGGCCTGCAGCCGGTTCAGGATGCCCCGCCGCTGGTGGGCAACCTGCCCGAACTTTCAAACGGCTGCGAAGCGCCCGAAGACGTTTTGATCTCGCTCACGAAAGAGCGCGAATTGGTGCGGTTGCAGCAGGAAGAGCTGGAAAACCAACGTGCTGAATTTGCGCTGGCCCGCGAACGGCTTAACATCGAAAAAGCATCTCTGACCGAGCTCAAGACCTCTATCGAGGATCTGCTGGGTCGCGTTGATGCCGCGCAGACCGAAGACCTTGATCGTCTGATCCAGCTTTACACGAATATGAAGCCGACCGATGCGGCGCGTATCATGGATGATCTGGACATCGAGACGACGATTATGATCCTTGGTACCATGAAGCCAAGAACAGCCGCGCCTATCCTTGCAAAGATCCCGCCTGTACGGGCGCGCGCCGTCTCCAAAATCATTCTGGAACGTTCGCAGCTTCCGGCGGATCAAGATCTTACAGGTATCAAGCTTCGTTAATATGGATCGGTCCGCAGGGTAGACCCCTGCGGTGCCGCCCGCTTTTTATTGTTGCGCAGGTCAAAGACGAAGCTTATGATCTCGGCGACAATTTCCCAATGGGCGACGGGAATGACCTGATCGACGTCGATCTCGTCATACAGCATTCGCGTTAACGGTTTATTCTCGATCATCGGAATATCGTGCTCCGCAGCCACTTCGCGGATGCGCCGCGCCAGATGATCCGCACCTTTGGCGATACAGACCGGGGCCATATCCTGCGCCGGGTCGTATTTCAGCGCGATTGAATAATGGGTCGGGTTGGTCAGAATGACATCCGCCAAAGGCACAGCAGTGATTGTACGCTGTTGTGACAGCTCGCGCCGGCGACGCGCCCGTTTCTGCCGGATTTCGGGGGAGCCTTCGGATTCCTTATGTTCGTCCTTGATGTCTTTCTGGCTCATCCTTTGCTTGCGCCGCCAATCAAAACGACGCCACAGAATATCGGCAATCGCGATTGGTACAAGCAGAATTGCAGCCGCAATCAACAGCTTAACAGCAGCGGCGGTCAGATAGCCGGGCAGATGCTCGGGGATAAAGCCCGACGAGGTCCAGATGCGCCGCACCGCTTCATTCGTGAACCACACGGCAAGCCCACCGATTGCCAAGACTTTGACGATACTTTTCGCGAATTCGACCAGTGCATTGGCCGAAAAAAGACGCTTCAACCCCTCCAGCGGTGACAATTTGGAAAGCTTTGGTTTGATACGCTCTGCCGCGACGACGGTTTCACCCTGAATCACAGCGCCAATCGCGCCGCCCAAAAACAAAACGCCAAAGATAGGAAGGACTGCCCACACGATCATATAAAAAAATTCGCTCATGATCTGCCCCAGCCGGATCACCCCCGGCTCTCCCGTGGCGACCATTAGATTTGGGGAATGGTCCAGCAGAACCGACAGCGCGACGACGATTTGCGGGGCCTGATAGGGCAAGACCAAGGCGGCGATCCCCAACATTGCCACGACAACGACCATGTTTCCCGTCTCCTTTGAAGACGGGACATCCCCTTTCTTGCGCGCGTCCTTAAGCTTCTTTTCAGTCGGCTCTAGGGTCTTTTCCGTGCTGTCGCTATTCTCGGCCATGATTAGATCCTAAAGCCCATGATCCACTCCTGGAATCGCACTAGGAAGTAATCAAGCATGGCCGGCAGGGCGATAGCAAGGATCAGCAGCCCTGCCCCGATCAACAGCGATGCCGCCACGAAAAACACGGGCAGTTGTGGCATCATCCGGTTTGCCAGCCCCATGCCAAGGTTCAAGATCACACCCATCACAAAGAAGGGGGCCGCAATTGCCGTCCCGATGTAAAGGCTCGCACTCGCGACACGGAGTATTTGATCAGCAAGATCGGCAAGCACGAACTGTCCGGGCGGGAACACCTGATAACTGGCAAGCAATGCGCGGATGATCAGATGATGGGTGTCTGTGACAAAGATCATCGTCACCGCGCTCATCAGCAGCAAGGTCGCCACCATCGTCGCGCCTTCAAACGACCCGAACGACGGGCCAAAAGCGTTTGCCAAACCAGACACCTGCCCGACCTGGAACCCCGCAAACTGCAATGCTGACAATAGGATACGCGCGCAAAGACCAATCCACAGCCCGATCAGCACCTCGGCTCCCAGCAGGAACACCGCGGTCACCGCGCTATCAGGCAGCGCGCTTGCAATGGGCGTCAGCGGAAGCAGGGAAAGACTGATCAGCACCGCCAAGGACAGCCGCGGGCGCACCGGAATCTGGACCTCCCCAAACCCGGGCATAAACATCAGCGCCGTGCCAATGCGGGCAAACACCACGAAAAAAGAGAAAAATAGCGTCGAGATGAAGGGTTCGATTGCCACGATCGGTTAACCGACGGTGCCAACAGTACGTAACGACGCTTTGCGGTGGACTTCGTTGTGCGAAATCACTTGGGTCATGGGGCTCACCCGTTCGAGGATCGACCGGACGTAGGGCCGCGCTTGCGGGCTGACCAAAATGGCCGGCCATTCATCTGCGCTCGAAAACTTCTGGATTTCCTTGCGTACTGCAAGAACAAATTCCTGCACCCGCGACGGCGACATCAGGAAGGTTTCTTCCCCGTTCGCTTTAGAGATCGAACTCGCAAGCTCGCGCTCCCAATCTCCACCCAGATTGATAACGGGTACATATCCTTGAGAATCCTTCAAGGATTGGCAAATTTGTTTAGCCAGTTTGCTACGGGCGTGCTCGATCACTGTGCGGATATTCTTGGATGTGGCGCTTGCCTCCGCAACCGCTTCAATGATCATCGACAGATTTCGGATCGACACCCGCTCTGCTAGCAACGCCTGCAAAACGTGCTGCAACATAACAGCCGAGCTGCTGGCAGAGCCGCTTGAAAGCAGTTTCTGATATTCCTTGCCCTGCCCCTCGATCAATTCCTGCGTCGCGGCATAGGTCAGGATCTCGGGCATATGCTCTTTGATCACCTCGGTCAGATGCGTGGTGATCACGCTTTCCGGATCAACGACAGTCATCCCCATGAGCTCGGCTTCGGATGCGCGCGTTTCGTCAACCCAGATCGCTTCCAACCCGAAGGTCGGTTCGCGCGTGCGTTTGCCGGGAAGGTTAATTTCTTGCCCCGACGGGTTAATCACCATCATCATCATCGGGTCCACTTCCCCACGGGCGGACTCCACCCCTTGCAGGGAAATGGCGTAGGTATAGGCGGGAAGCTCCGAATCGTCCTTGATCCGAACCAACGGCAAGACAAACCCGAAGTCCTTTATAAACAACGACCTCAGGCTTTTAACCTTACCCGGCAGCGCCGCATTGACCGAGGTAATCATCGGCACGAGACCAGAGCCGAGATCCAGCCGGACATCATCAACGCGCAGCATATCCGACAGTTTGTCTTCAGCACTCTCAACAGGCGCCGCGTCGCGCGCGGCGGCGAGTTTCTCGGCCTTGTCGCGCTCTACAAAGGACTTCTGCATGATATAGCCAAAGCCCGCCATCCCGGTAGAGAGCGCGAGAAAGATCATCAACGGAAAGCCGGGCAGCCAACCGATACAGAATGTCAGTCCCGCCGCGACATACAAAGCCTTGGGGAAATTGCTGAGCTGCCCCAAGACGGCTTCGTTCGCCGCACCCAGTGTTCCGCCTTTGGTCACCAGCAAACCAGCGGCAAGAGAAACGACCAACGCCGGAATTTGCGTGACCAAACCGTCACCGATCGTTAGCACTGTATAGCGGCTCATCGCGTCGCCCACGCTCAGTCCGTGGCTGATCATACCGATCATAATGCCGCCAAAAACGTTGATCAGCGTGATGATCAACCCTGCAACAGCATCCCCGCGGACGAACTTGGACGCACCGTCCATCGCCCCGAAGAACGAGCTTTCTTCCTCGACCGTTTTACGCCGTAGTTTCGCCTCCTCCTCCGTAATGGCACCGGCGCCGAGGTCAGCATCGATCGCCATTTGTTTACCCGGCATCGCATCCAGCGAGAATCGCGCCGCAACCTCCGCGATTCGAGTAGAGCCCTTAGTGATGACGATAAAGTTAATGATCACCAGAATTGTGAAAACAATAATGCCGATGATGAAGTCGCCGCCCAGAATGAACTGCGAAAATCCTTCGATGACATTCCCCGCAGCGCCCGGCCCATTATGACCTTCACTCAAAATTAATCTGGTGGAGGATACGTTCAGCGCCAGACGCAGCATCGTGACGACCAGCAAAAGCGTCGGAAAGGAGTTAAATTCCAAGGGGGTACCGATCCACAGGGCCACCATGAGAATCAGAACGGACAATGCGAGGGAAATCGCCAAACCCAGATCCAGAAAGAAGGGAGGCAACGGAATAAACAACATCGCCAGGATGAGAACCATCCCCACGGCGAACCCGATGTCGCGATTGGCACCGCTAAGCTTGGCAAAGCTGAAGGGCTGCGGATTTGTGTCTGGTGTCGCCACGCTCAGTTGACCTCTGCGTAATGGGGCAGGATGGGGGCCAACGCCTGCGTAGAATAGATTGACAGCGCGCCGCCCGCTTTGCCGGAGTTTGCACCGCTCAGATCGGCGCTCCAGTTGAAATCGGGCATCTCGCGGGTGACCGCAACCTGCTGCGGGGTGCTATTGCCCGGGCTAACATCGCTTGCAAAGCGGGTCAGGAACGCTTGGGCGATGCGCTGGTTCTGCTGCAACTTCTGCAGATAAACAGCTTTGTAGCTGGGGTTAGACGAATGGTACCGGCCAGCGGCCTGCCACCAATCGCCTGTCTCGTGATATAGTGCGGTCAGGAAACGTGCGGCATAATCGACGTTATCCGCTGGCGTCGTCGCCTCTTGTAGCGAGGAGAACTGGTCGCCATGCCACCGTTGGTTAATCTGCATGCATCCCACATCTGTGGACCGGATGCCGCGGCCCTCTGTCTCGCGCACATGCGCTTCTAATGCGAGCTTGCTGCCAAAGAACGTGCCGGTGCCGTTTGTGTTTGCGGTCCACGGCCATACCACCAGCTTGTTGTTCACCTGACGGCCAGCTTCCTGAATCCCGATCGCCAACAATAGGTTACCGGGAATGTTATAGCGCTGTTCAGCCGAAAGGATTTCGTCCACGCAGACGCGCATCGGGTTTGAGGTGGCGTTTTGCCGACCCAACTTCACGGCAGGAGCAGATGACGTGTAAAACCCCATCCAACCGCCTTTGTCCGCCAAGGCAGAGACGGGCAGCAAGAGAACCATGAACAAGGCGGTGAGCCGCACCCTAGAGCCCCCCGTTGGAGACAAGATCGAACACCCGGTCCGAGAGCCCGACAAGTGTCGAAAAAATAAATGGAATGCTGATGGCGAGCGTCACAAAAATCGCCGCGATCTTGGGCACGAACGTTAGCGTCATTTCCTGAATCTGTGTCAAAGCCTGGAAAAACGCGATGGCAAGCCCGACGCCAAGCGCCACAACAAGCACAGGTGCCGACCCGATCAATGTCACGGTTAACGTCTGCCGGATGATTTCGTAGATAGTGACAGAATCCACAGCGGACCTCCGAAAAACATGGCGCGTGTTAACCTGACGTTAAACCGGCATACGCATAACTTCTTGGTACGCTTCCACCAGTTTGTCACGCAGCGCGACCGAAACCTGAACTGTCTGCTCCATCGCCATGGTGGCCTGAACAACCTCTTGCAGGCTGGCTTGCCCTGTCAGCCCCTTGATCGCCATCTGGTCGCCTTCGCGCACCGAATCCACCGCCTGCGACGCGGCATCGCCGACCATCTGGGCAAAATCTTTTGGGGCGGGGCCAGCGGGTTTTGCACCCCGCGTTTCGCCTTGCACCGTCTTTGCATAGGCGGCTTCAACGTAGGAAGAACGGATGGCGGAAAAATCTGTCATTCTGGCACCTTACTTCAACAGCTCGACCAACTGACGGCGCATGTCACGCGCCTTGTCCAGCATCGAAAGGTTTGCTTCATAGCTGCGCGCGGCTTCACGCATATTGCTCATTTCGATCAGCGGGTTCACGTTCGGCATCTTGATATAGCCGTTCTGATCCGCCGCGGGGTGCGATGGTTCATACCGCAGTGTGAAATCGGCATCATCCCGCAGCACGCCTGCAGATTGCACAATCGCTGCCCCCGTTGACGGATCCGTGGCGCTTTCAAAAGAAATCGTCTTGCGCTGGTACGGGTCGCCCCCCGCCGTTTGCGCGGTCGAACTGGCATTAGCAAGGTTTTCAGAGACGATGCGCAACCGGTCACCCTGCGCCCGCATCCCGCTGGCTGCTGTTGCCGAAATTCTGGAAAGGGAATCCATCGCGCGTCTCTCCGTTATTTCCGGCCAGCGACAGCGTAGACCATCTCGTGCGCTTTGCGGTACAGGCTCGCGGCCATTTGGAACTGGCCCGAGGCGCTGTTCGCCTCGACCAACTGCTCTTCCAGGTTCACGTTATTCCCGGTTGCCGTAGCGCCACCCAGAACCCGCGCCTCAACCACCTCTGCCTCCTGCAAACGTTGCGACCGACCTGCGTCTTCCAAATAGCTGGCAAAGCTTTGCACATCCTGCGCACGGTATCCCGCGACGTCAGAATTCGCGATATTCTCGGACACGACATTCTGCCGCGTGGCAAGCCACTGCAAACGCTTGGGTGCAAGACTGAACAAGGATGTGGGATCTGTATTCATACTAGACTCATTATTTATCCTTGTTATATAGCAAGGATAGAATATTTTCGAAAGAGTATATTTTGATTTCTGCCTTCGCAAACCTGCAAAAGTCCATCTATTCATGCGCCAGCGCAAAGATCTCGGGCACCGTCAGGTCCATCACTGGCATGACCCTCACCGTCAGCGGGCTAGAGGCGATGGCAGCGATCGGCAGCCAATGCCGGGTGCACACCCCCGCAGGACACATAGATGGCGAAGTCGTCAGCGCACAGGGCAGTGATCTTTGCGTTCTGCCGTTCGGCACATGGGAGGGCGTGTCCGTCGGGAATACCGTCGAATTGATCGAGCATGACGATATGGTGTCCCCCGACGACAGCTGGATCGGCACGGTGGTTGATGCGCTTGGCCGCCCGCTCACGCGATACACCCGCGCGCGCCGCCCGCGCCGCAAAACCCGCTTTCGCGCCAATCCACCCGGTGCATTCGACCGCAAGAAAGTGGGCGAGAAGCTGGAAACACAGATCAAATGCATTGATATCTTCACGCCGATTTGCCGCGGCCAGAGGATGGGTGTTTTCGCGGGTTCCGGTGTCGGTAAATCGACCATGATGGCCATGCTGGCCCGCAATACGGATGCCGATGTGATTGTCATCGGGCTGATTGGCGAACGCGGCCGCGAGGTGCAACAGTTCATCCAAGAGGATCTGGGCGAGGAAGGCATGGCGCGCGCCGTTGTCGTCGTCTCTACCGGGGACGAGGCACCGCTGCTGCGCAAACAGGCCGCATTAACCACGACCGCGATTGCCGAATACTTCAAATCGACAGGAAAGCAGGTGCTGCTGCTGCTGGATAGCGTCACCCGTTTTGCGATGGCGCAGCGTGAAATCGGCCTCGCCCGTGGCGAGCCGCCAACCCTACGGGGCTATCCGCCGTCGGTGTTCAGCGAACTGCCCCATTTGTTGGAACGTGCGGGCCCCGGTATGGCGGCAGAAGGTGATATTACCGGTCTTTATACGGTGCTGGTGGACGGGGACGATATGAACGAACCCATCGCGGATGCGGTGCGCGGGATCGTGGACGGGCATCTGGTGCTCGACCGGCGCATCGCCGAACAGGGGCGTTTCCCCGCGATCGATCTGCAAAAATCGCTGTCAAGGATGCTGCCGGGCTGCCACTCTCCCGAAGAATACGAGATCACCAAAGTCGCGCGCAAGGCCTTGGGCCGCTACGCCGATATGGAAGATCTGATCCGATTGGGAGCGTATAAAGCGGGGTCCGACCCGGAAACGGACCAAGCCATCACATTTTTCCGCGCGGCCAGCCCATTTCTGTCACAAAGCCGCGGCGACAAGACCCCAGCCGCCGAAGGCTTTGCCGACACCTACCGGATGATCCTTGAATCCGGCATCGATGACCCGCTGCGCAGCTTTTTCGAGGAACGCGCCCGTGCCGAGGCTGGTCAGGCGCAATAAAAAACCGGCGGGACGTCTGTCCAAGCCGGTGTTTTGTGTCGTCAGGGCCCCTCCCCACCAGTGGCGGAGAGGGGTTTTTCATATAACGCCTGAACCGAATTAACGGAACAAGCTCAGGATGTTCTGAGGCGCCTGGTTTGCAATCGACAAGGACTGCGTCGCCAGCTGCTGCTGAACCTGATAGGCCTGCAAACGCGCCGCTTCTTCTTCCATATCCGCATCAACCATCGAGCTCACACCGGAATCCAGCGTGTCTGTCAGGCTGTCGATGAACTCCATCTGACCTTCCAAAGCGTTTTCGGTGATGCCGAGAGACGTAGCTGCAGTAATGGAGTTCGCAAGCTCACCTTCGGCTGTAGCAAGATCAGCTGCAAGATCAGTTGAGGTTTCGACGTTGATAGCTTCCATCGCTGTCTTGATCGCACCAAGATCAACACCATCGAAAGTATAGGTTGTAGTGCCAAAGCCGCTTGAGTCTCGCTTTACACCGTTCACCAAAGTAACTGCATTAGGTGTAGCCGAGGTGGCCATTCTGGTACCATCGACCAGATTGTCCCCATTGAAGGTTGCTTGCTCAATCGCGGTGCCCATGTTTTCAACAAGCGCATCGATTTCGAGCTGAACATCCGCGCGGTTAACACCATCGGTTTGAGCGAAAGCAACACGCTCGACGATCTGCTGTGCGATGTCGGAAACTGTTTCGGCACCCAGACGGGCTGTCGCGACGGAGTTCTTGGTCGCGGTCATGCCTTCGTTGATGGCTTTGAACATGCCGCTGTCGCCTTTCATCGTCTCGGAGACGGCGAAATAGGCAGCGTTGTCTTTGCCAGACGCCACTTTCAGGCCTGTGGAAACACGGCTTTGGGTATCGTTGAGCCCGCGGTTCACGTCTTTCAACGTGGCCAGAGCGTTCATTGCGGAGCTATTGGTGAGAATGGACGACATTTAATGTTCTCCTTGCTTCTCGTATTGATCCAGTCTTCTGACTGAGGTCAGCCGTAAAGGCTAACCTGAACTACATAGCAGTTCAGGTTAAAGCAGGGTTAACAAATTGGGTAAAATCGGCGGAACGCGCTTTAGAATTTCTGATCGACGTGCATGTTCTTATCCGCAACGCCGCTCACACGCTGGCCCATCTTGCCATAATTTCCGTCTAGCGCATTGCGATTGCTGATCTTTTTGACTTCGCGCAGAATGGTGCGGGCGGCGACGGCCATGCGCGACAAAATTGCGCTATCCTCTTCAATCGCACCCTTTAACTGCTTGAGGTGTGCCTTCACCTCCAGCTCAACCATAATCGGGTGATCCATAAAGGGTTCGACCAGCGGGGTTTGCAGCTCCAGCCACTTCAAAGCACGGGATTTTTCTTCGAAGATCGCACTGACGACATCCAGATTGCCGGCTTTGATCGCCTCGACCTCGCGGTTCAGCACGTCGATGGTGTCGTGGATTTTCGCCACATAAGCGTGGATGTTTTCCTCGTCCTGCGGGGTCAGCACCAGCTGGTCAGGGGCCTCGCCCTCTGGCGCGGTGCCGCGTTGACCGAAACGGAAGGTGCGCGGGGTCATTCGCCCTGCTCCGCAACTTTGGCTTTGCCCCGCCCGTAGGCGTCCAGCATTTGCGACACGCTACCGGAAAAACCCAAGCCGCCCTGCTCTACCAACTGGCCGGCGACGGCTTCGGACATGAAGGACCGCCACATATCCGCCTGCTGTTCCCCGCCGAAAGCAGAGGCACCGGCGGTTTTCATCATCTCGTCGACGAACTGGGTTAAGAACACCTTTTCGAATTCTTTACCTGTCTGCGCCGCGCGGTCGGGTTTGGCGATATCGAATACTGGCAGGGACGAGGGGATTGAACCGGTCATCAGATAATCTCCAGATCGGCGTGAAGCGCCCCTGCGGCCTTGATGGCCTGCAAAATCGCAATCGTTTGCCGCGCGCCGACGCCGATGGCGTTCAGCCCGTCGACAAGCTCTTGCAGGCTCACGTCACCGTTCAGAATGGTAAAGCTACCGTCAGTTTCTTCGATATCAATCTCGGTCTCCGGCACGATCACGGTCGTCCCCCCGATAGAGATAGGTTCCTCGCTGATCACGGCCGTATTTCCGCCAAGGCTGATCGGACCGGGCTGGCTGACGCCGAAATTCTCGCGCACCCGCACGGTCAGGCCACCCTGGCTGATCGCGACCTGAGCGATCCGCACGTCCGAGCCCATGACGATGGTGCCCGATTTCTCGTCAATCACGACCCGCGCCACGGCGTCCGGCGTGACCAGCAGGTTTTCCACCGCCATGATCGTCTCGGGCGCGTTGCGTTTGTCACCGACCCAGACCTCGATCGTGCCGGAATCCAGCACCTCGACCTGACTGGAGCCAAGGTGTTTCGCAATGGCTTCGCGCACGCGATCCGCCGTGGTAAAATCGGGGTTGTTCAGCGCAATCCGGATACTGTCGAGCTGAAAGAGGCTGAATTCGATCTCGCGTTCGACGATGGCCCCGTTTTCGATCCGCGCGATGGTCGGCACGCCATCCACAACGCTCGCGGCATTGCCATCCACCCGGTAGCCCGAGGCCGCAACCGCGCCCTGCCCCACGGCATAGACCTCACCATCCGCGCCCGTCAGCGGGGTGATCAACAAGGTGCCGCCCCGCAAACTCGTCGCATCACCTAGCGAGGAGACCGTGATATCGATGGGAGAGCCACGCCGCGCAAACGGGGGGAGCTTGGCCGTCACCATCACGGCGGCGGTGTTCTTGGTTTTCAGCGCCTCGCCATCAAGGTTCGCAACGCCAAGCCGTTCAAGCATCCCACGAATGGATTCACGGGTGAAAGGGCTGGAATTCAGCTTATCCCCCGTCCCCAAAAGCCCAACAACGAGGCCATATCCGATCAGATGATTTTCCCGCACACCTTCAAAATGCGCAATATCCTTGATCCGGACCTCGGCCCAGGACGGCATCGCGGGCACAACCAACAGTGCTGCGGCGGCAAGGGCCTGCAGACAGCGCAGCAGGCGGGTCATGGGGCGTCGCTGGCCGTGCGCCATTGCGAAATCTCCGGTACAAGAACAGTTCAACTATCCTTGGCATAATCACGTAATAACCGGATTTATACAAGTTAAATCATCTATTAATTGTTGCTACCGCAGAATATACTTGCTACCGATAGGAATAGTCAGGGTTTAGGGCACACAAACATGCGCATGTATATTTTCGAACAGCGGAAAGAACGATGCGCCGGCCTTACGGCAGAGCTGCGCAGCGCAGGTATCGAGCTTCAGTTCGTCACCGCCGAGTTTTTCACGACGGGCCTTGGCCCATTGCTGCAACCGGGCCATCAGACCAATGCGGTTCTGATCGGTGAATGCGACGATACGCGCGACTATATCCGCGCGATGCGTACCGCGGGCTGCGTTAACCCCGTCATCGTGCTCAAGGATTTCCGCAACGCCAAGGATACGTCGGACCTGCTGAACCTTGGCGCGGATGATGTGATCGTCAGCCCGATCCGTGGGGCCGAAGTGCTGTCGCGGACCAATTCGATCATCCGGCGTCACTATGGCCATGCCTCTGAAAGCGTGATCGTCGGAGAGCTGACCGCCTATTTCGACGGGCGCGATCCGATTGTATCGGGCAGCCGCATCAAACTGTCGAAACGCGAATATTCGGTGTTCCAGCATCTTGCGCTGAACTCGAACAAAGTCATCTCTAAAGACGCGATTTATGACGCAATCTACGGCAGCAGCATCGATCAGCCCTTCGATAAGGTCATCGACGTCTACATCTGCAAACTGCGCAAAAAGCTCGCTTCCGCGTCGAAATCAGGCTGGCAGTATATCGAGACCGTGCATGGCCGCGGCTACAAGCTCAGCTCGCCCGAGATGACGTCGAAAGCCGGCTGATCAGCGCAGGTAATTCAGGATCGACAGGCTCGAAAGCCGCGAGGAAACCTGATAGCTCGCCTGCAACTGTGTCTCGAGGCTATTCATGCGCGTGATCGCCTCGTAGGGATCAACACTTTCGTAGTTCGAGATTTGCGTCCGCTGCACCAGCGAAAGGTCGGTCAGCTGCGTTTGGGTCTTCTCGACGATCTGCTGATTGAACCCGATCCGCGCCGAAATATCCAACATACCCTCTTGCGACGCCGACAGGCTGTCGACCACCTCTGACATCCAGGTGCTATAGGCCGCTTCGTCCATCTGGCTCACGTCGGTCACGGCCAGCATCGCCAACCCTTTGTAGGCATCGCGGAAAGACTGGTCATTGGCGCGCACACCGTAGACGACCTCTTGTCCGGTATTCACCCAGGCGCTGATCTGCTTTGTCTCGGCCCCACTGGCATCACGCTCGGGCGAGCCTTGATAGAAGGTGCCCTGAAAATTCCGGCTGGCGTCGGCGTCTTGCGAGTTGAACACGGCCTCTAGCTGATCCGCGATGGCTTTGGCGCTGGCTGGGTCGGTTGGACCGGCGCCAAAGATTTCTTCGACCACCGACTGCGGTGAACGGCCTGTGTCGGCACTGGTTTCAGGCCAGCGGGTCAGCGAGGTCTTGTTGGATTCCAGCCCCGAAAACAGGTTCTCGCCATTATACGACGTGTTCATCGTCGACACGAGGCTTTCCAGCGCGGCGCGGGCCTGCATCTGCAACACCTCGGCCCCGTTGCCATTGCGTGTGGCGTTGACCAGCGCGCTTTCCAGCACCGATTGTACTTGCGTGCGCGCGGCGTCGACGGACGCAAGCATCGCATCCAGCTTGCTCGCCAGCACGTCGTTCGATGTCATGAAGGTCTGCGTATTCGCCTCGCGCCCGTGCAGCTTCATCACCGAGGCCGCGCGCGGGCCCAGATCGGCATAGATGTCGGCCTTTTTTCCGGTAGAGACTTCTTCGCTCACCCGTTGCAATTCCAGCGTCGTGCGCTGCACGTTCTGACGGTTGAAAAGGTTAAACTGGAACGACGAAAAACTGCTGATACCTAGAACCATTGTCCCTGCCTCATACCGCTGCGATCAACGTGTCGATCATCTCTGACACTGCTGTAAGCACTCTGGAGTTTGCCGCATAGCTTTGTTCGATCAACAGCAGTTGCTGCATCTCGTCATCAATATTCACACCCTCGGAATTGCGCCGTGCCGACATCACGACCTCTGCCGCAGAAGCCGCGGCGTTAAAGTCATTCTCTGCCCGTGCGCGCGTGGCCGCTTGGCTGGTGATCATCTCTGCCGAAAAATCGCGCAAAGTGACCTCGGCGGGAATACCCGTGCCCGTCGCCGCATTCATCGCCGTGTCGAGCCCTGCCAGAAAGGCGTTGATCTGCACCGTTTCAGACCCTGCACCGGGGGACGTGGCCCCCAGGCCATCGCGGATACGCCAAACTTCGGCATCGCCAGTAGAGGAGATATTGCTGTTTATTTGCAAACGGCTCGCCAGACCGGTGATATTTACCGGATCAAACGCGATCCCATTATCTGTGAACAGCCCCGCCTCGCCCGGTGCAAGGCTGGCATCGGCCTCTTCAAAGGTCTGGATCAGCCCCCGCGCGTATTCGTCCAACTGTTGACTAAACTGCGGAATAGTCTCTCTCTTCAGCTCGGAAAGCCCCGCAAGACTGCCGTGCTGAATACCACGCACACCGTCTTTGAACGGGGTGATATCCTGATTGCCCGCCATCAATGTGCCGTCGCTGGGGTTAAAGGTTACATCCTGTACGACGCGCCCCTCCAGCAATGCGGCCCCGCTGACCGTATAAAGGCTGATCGATCCGTTCGAAGACCGATGTATCCGCGTGTCAACGATCCCGGATATCTGGTCAAGGATCGTGTCGACCTTTTCATCAAACTGCGCGGCCTCCAGCGAACCGGGGGTAAAGCCGCTGCCCGAGGCATTCAGATCGCGCAACTGGTATAGGGCCGTGTTCAGGTCCGCGACTTCATAGCGGATTTCCATATTCACGTCGTTCAACGTCGTCGATAGCGTTGTCGCCGCCCCTTTGACCGACCGCACCAGATCCTCTGCCGCCAGCGCAACCGATGTCTGCGCCCCGTTCGACGACGGCATATTGACCAGCGTTGTCAGGCTGTTCTGGAAATCGTTAAACCGGTCTGCGGGCGATGTGCCGTCACCGGGTTGTCCCAGATAGGCGGTATAGGTGGTCAGCCCTTCCTGAATAGACTGATACTGCGTCATCCGACTGTTTTCGAGCCGCGACATCCGTTGCAGCGTCGCATCGACCTCGCGGCGGACCTCGCTGATGACGGCACCGCCCTGCCCGCCGCTGGCCGTGACCAACACCGCCTCGCGCCGGACATAACCGGGGGTCATCGCATTCGACACGTTATCCGCCGCGATCCGCGACTGACCCTGTGTCGTATGCAAACCGGCTGTGGCCGAATTCAGCGCGCCCGAAAGGCTCATGTCATGCTCCGGTCAGACCGTCTGGCTTATCGTTTCAGACGGGTGGTTTCATCCATCATATCGTCGACGGTGGTGATCACTTTGGCATTGGTCGAAAACGCCCGCTGCGCCTTGATCAGGTCGGTCATCTCTTGCGCAATGTCCACGTTAGACCCTTCAAGCGCCCCGGCGTTGATCGACCCCACGGTCGAGGAATTGGCCTGCAACGCAGAGAACGACCCTGTTTCACCCGACAAGCGATAGGCGTTGCCCTTCACTTCGACCAGCCCGTTGGGGTTGGCGACGACAGCGACGGGAATGTCATAAAGCGCGCGGCGCATGCCATTATCGAAAACGCCGAACAATGTGCCGTCTTCGGTAATCTCGGTGCGCACCAGCTCGCCCGCGCTGGACCCGTCCCGATCAAACGCGAGGCTGAAATCCCCCGCGAACTGGCTAATCCCGTCAAATGCGCCGGGCTTGCCAAGGGTGATGTCGATCTCTTGCGGGACAACCCCGTTATCAAGGGTGATCGTCGCCACGCCTGTCGCAGGGTCCACGGTAAACGCGGCCGGTGCCGTCGCGGTGGAATTGATGTTGCTATAGCTCAGCGGAGAGCCCGCCGCAGGTCCGGCGTTATTGAACTCGATCGTGACACTGCCCAGCCCATTGCCATTCTGATCCGCAATTGCCAGATCCCATGTGTTCGCCGTGGTGCCAGGTGCCCAGGAAAAGCTCACGCGCTGGCTTTCACCCAAGGCGGTGAACACCTCGGACGAAGTGACAAAAGGTGCGCCGGGATCGGCTTGGCCAGTGTCCTGCGATGGCAGGTTGCCAAAGGCAGTGATGGTCGACGTCACGCCGGCAGAGATGTTCAGATTGCCGATGTTAACCGTTTCCATATCCTTGAAGGACGTCCGGTCGACCGACCCGATGTCCCCTTCCAGGCCGTAGGGGTAGCCCGCAAGATAATACCCCGCCGCGTTCTTCAGGTTGCCCTGCTCATCCGGCAAGAACGATCCCGCGCGGGTCAGCATGTAGTTGGTCTGCACTGTCTCGTTCGGGTTCATCGACACCGCGAAGAAACCGTTCCCGCCAATCGCCAGATCGGTAGAGGAGTTGGTCGAGATCAGGCCGCCTGCTGTCGCGATGTCCAGCTCTTCAACGGCGTTGACCGACAGGACCCCGTCGCCATTCCCGCCCGAGGCTGTGGTCGTGACCATATGCGCGAACCCGCGGCGGTACCCCACCGTGTTCGAGTTTGCGATGTTCTCGGAGATGCTGCCAACCGCCTTGGAGTTGGCGCGCAGCCCGCTGACACCCGTCTGAAGCGCACTTGAAATGCTCATTTTCCTACCTCGTTGTCGTTCTTGGTATTCTTGCCTAACAGGACAAATAATCGAATTGGTTTAAAGAAGGTTAAATTTTCGCGATTTATTTTTGTCTAACCTTGGTTTAGCTGAAATTTGCAGCCGAGTTCATGGAGATATCCCCGAATTCGCGATGCTTTCAAAGGCATTCTCTAGCTGCTCCAGCCGCTTCGCCGCCCCGCCCGCGCTCAGCGGCAGCACGTTATCGCGCACCTCGGATATGCTATTCGCCAGTGAAATCAGATCCTTGGACGGCGTGAGACTGGGAAACGAACGCGTCACCTGCTGTAGCGTCTCTTGATCTTCGGACCGATAGGCCGCGATCAACAGGCGTGTGGCATCCTGCAAGGAAAAATCCTGCGGATATGTCCGCCAAAGCTGCGAAAGAACGTCCGCCGCCTGCGGCCAGCGCTCTTCTTCTGACAGCGCGAGCCCCACATCTCGCAAATGCTGCGCCGTTGGTGCATCGACGGACGCCTTCAGTAACGCAGGCTTATCCCCCAGTTTAGAGAGGGTTTGCGCCAGCAAACTCTGATGCGCCTCCTCCATCTCGGGGGCGATACTTACGTCCATCAGTTCCAACGTCAGCCGTGCATCGGCGAATTGCCCCCCCTGCACCTGTGCCTGCGCAAGCTTCATGTTCAGGCGGAAAATCTCGGCCGCGCGGGAGGTGCCTTGTTCTTCTTGCTTTTCTTGCAAGATACGCACGGCACGACGGTATTCCTTGGCCGCCAGATCGGTCGACCCCAGTTTCAGGACGTAGTCACCCAGTGTTTCAATCTGCGCCGTGAACCCTTCGGTATAGCGGAAATAGGGCAGCAAACGCAGATGCAGCGCGACCCAAGCCGACAGCGGATACTGCCCCTCGCCCCCCGCCTTATAGATATCTGCCAGCAATTCTTGCGCCTGCGCCTCAATCGGGGCGGCTTCGGCACGTTCGGGGAACCGCAGCAGAATACGGCCAAGGGTCAACACGGCTTCGGGATCATTGCCCAATGCGTGGTACACCCGTTCAAGCCGGCGCAATACTTCCAGCTCGTACCGCCCGCCGCGCCACGCCTCTGATCCGCCCTCTAGGGTCGATTGTGCTGCCAGCAGCGCGCCTCTTCCGCCATCGGCAAGCGCCATATCCGCAACCGCCAAACGGGCGCGCACGGCGTATTGGTCCCAGCCCTCTGCCGCTTCCAGATAGATCTTGAGCGCGGTCGCCGCGTCGCCCCGCTTTTGCGCGGCGCGTGCGCGCAGGAATGTACCGGATTCGGCCCCGGCCAGCTCTGGCATTTCATCTAGCAGGCGCAGGGTCGCGTCGACATATTCGCGCTTATCTAGCTCAATCGCCGCTTCAAGCAACACAGGCAGAACGGCCCGCACGACGGACTCCGGCTGCGTGCTCAGCCCGCCAAAGCTTGGCTCGATATTATCCGACAAGCGCCGAACGTCGGAGGTGGCTATCGCGTCCAGACTGGCCCAAAAGGCGCGATCCGGTCGGTTGCCTGCCAGCGGAGACGTGTTGAAAGGTGGCGTTACCGCGGTCGGTGCTTCCCCTGCCAGCAGACGCACCGCGTCGGACAGCGCACGGTGACGGCGTTTATGGACCGGCGTATCAGGGGTCACTTCGGCAAGGATAGAGCCCGCCTCGAACAGCAGCATATGGGCCATATAGAGTTCGGCCACATCCATCATCACCCGCGTCTGATCACTGCCCCGCTGGCTGCCGAGCTTGGCAATGTTGTGCCGCAAATCATCGCGCAACCCGTCCGGAGACCAGCGCCGCAAATCCAGATCCCGCCGCCATGTCTGCCCTGCGTCCAACGCGCTGTGATCCAGCGTATCAACCGCATCAGAGGGCGCGGCCACAAGCACACCCGCCGGAACCGCAAGAACCAGCAACGCCTTAACCACCGATATGCAAATATACTGGCGCACACCTATCCTTGAGAGTGTAAATAGAACTTGCCTTATCCTTGTATTCATGAAAATTTGTATTTGCAATGACATGTACAATGCGTTTTTTCGTGATGCTTCAGCACCGCCGGAGGATGAGATGAGCAATATCAGTTATGTGGCGCTTTCTCAGGCAACCGCGCTGACCCGCAGCATGGACACGACGGCGCATAACCTCGCCAACGCCACGACCTCGGGCTACAAGGCGATCCACCCCGTGCTTGAATCCATACCCGATGGCAGCGGCGACAACGCGATAAACTATGTACGCGAAAGCGGGACGTACCTTGAACTTGCCGACGGCCCGTTGATGCAGACCGGCAACCCGATGGACATCGCCGTGGCCGGTGACGGCTGGCTCAGCTTCCAGCTCCCCGGCGGTGAAACCGGCTACAGCCGTCATGGGCGCCTTGTTGTGGATGTCGACGGCCAATTGAAAACCGCAGGTGGTATGCCCCTGCTTGGCGTGGGCGGCGGGCCTGTCGTGCTACCCGATGATGTGGGGGACGAGGTGGTGATCACCACCAGCGGCACCGTGACCAACCCCCAAGGCGCGGTGCTTGGCGCGGTCAGCGTTGTCGCGATCAACGAGGCTGCGCAGATGCTGCCCATGGGCGCGGGCATGTACCAGTTGCCCCCGAACGCAGGTCAGCCGCAGCAGATGGAGAACCCGCAGGTCAAGCAGGGCTTTATCGAGGGCAGCAACGTGAACGCCGTCCTCGAAATGACCCGTCTGATCGACATCCAACGGGCCTACGAGAATTCGGTCAAACTGATGGGGTCGGACGATGATCTGACCCGCACGGCCATCCAGAAACTTGGGCGCGTATAACGCCGCCGGAAGGAGCATAAGATGAAAGCACTCGGGATCGCGGCCACGGGCATGTTGGCGCAACAGACCAACGTTGACGTCATCGCCAACAACATCGCCAACGCCAATACCACCGGCTTTAAAAGCGGGCGCGCCGCGTTTCAGGATCTGGTTTATCAAAGCTTTGCGAGCGCCGGATCGCTGACCTCCGAAGAAGGCACTGCGCGGCCCGTAGGCACTGATATCGGCTTGGGCGTGCAGGCTGCGGGCGTGATCCGTCACAACATCCAGGGCGGCTTGGTGCAAACCGAAAACCAGCTGGACCTCGCCATCGAGGGGCGCGGCTATTTCACCGTGAACCGTCCCGATGGCACACAGGCCTTTACCCGCGACGGGAACTTCCAACTGAGCGCCGAAGGCCAGCTGGTCACCCTGAACGGCTATGAGGTAGAGCCCGCGATCATCGTGCCCGAACTGACCCGTCAGGTTGAAATCAACCAGGAAGGCGTGGTCATGGCCTATGTTGAAAACGACCCTGAACCGGTGGAACTGGGCCAGTTGAACTTTGCGACCTTCCTGAACGAAGCGGGCCTGAAACCCGTCGGTGATAACTTGATGGAGCAGACCGCCGCGTCGGGCGAGCCTGTGCAGAACGTCCCCGGCACCCCCGGCGTCGGCATCACGCGGCAGGGATATCTTGAACAGTCGAACGTCAACATCATCCAGCAGATCACCGACCTGATCTCGGCACAGCGCGCCTACGAGATGAACTCCAAGGCGATCGAGACCGCCGATCAGATCATGACCACGACGAACCAGATCAAGTAACGGGTTGAACCGATGAAACGTGTTGCCATTGCCCTTTTCGTGTTGTTCCAGCTTGCCGCCGCTCTTGTGGTGGCGGGCCCTGTGCTTGCACAAGCCGTGCCCGTGACCGACCTGATCGAGGAACGCGCCGTCGCCGAACTGGGGGCAACTTTGCCCGCGAAAGCCAAGCTGGATATCCGCATGGCCGAGGGGATGATCAAGAAGGGCAACTTCGTGCAGGAGTTCTGGATCGACCCTGACTCGGGCCAATTCATCGCAAATGTGGTAACCGACAGCGGTGTCCCGCAACGCGTATGGGGTCTGGCGATGGTGACATTGACCGTGCCTGTTCCCAACCGGCGCATCGTGCCCGATGAAATCGTCCGCGCCCAAGACGTGTCGCTGGTCGAAATGCCGATGCAGCGGGTCGGCAGCTATGCGATCAATGAATATGATCAACTCGTCGGCCAGCAGGTGCGTCGTATGCTGGTCACCGGCCGCCCCGTCCCGCGCAATTCGGTCATGCCGCCCCGTATCATCAGCCGCGGTGAAAAGGTCAAAATCCGCCTGACCCACGGCGGGCTGCAGCTAACGGCCAAAGGACGTGCCCTGGATGATGCCCATAAGGGTCAGGAATTGCGCGTCGTCAATCTTTCCAGCAACAAGGCCCTGTCGACCATCGCGATGGCAGCAGGCGTCGTCGAGGTCGTACAATGACATCCCTTCGTTTTCCCGCTCGGCTCGGCTGCCTGCTTGCAGCTTCGGCGCTTTTTCTGGCGGCCTGTGGTGATTTTCAGGAAACCCACAACCCCACAGTCAGCGATCTGACGCTGAGCCCCGACCACATGGGCGAGGTCAACCGCGTGAGCATCCCGATGCCTCTGCCCAAAGCGCCCGAACAGCCCAAACGCGCGGATCAGGCCAGCCTCTGGAGCAATTCAACACCGCGTCTATTCCAAGACCGTCGCGCCGGCGACGTGGGCGATCTGGTCACCGTTCTGATCGATATCGATGACCGCGCGCAGTTGCAAAATGCCACAGGGCGCAGCCGGTCCTCCTCCACGGGGGTGGACGACCCCGATATCCTGAACTTCGACACCTCGACCGACAGCGGGCAGCTGATTGGCCTGTCGAGCAGTTCGTCCAGCGAGGGAGAAGGGTCGATCCGCCGGAACGAGACCATACGTCTGCGGGTGGCCGCCCTTGTGATCCAGACCCTACCCAACGGGAATTTCGTGATCGCCGGACGGCAAGAGGTCAAGGTGAACAACGAACTGCGCGAGCTGCGCATCGCCGGCATCATCCGCCAGTCCGATATCAACGTCGGGAACACCATCGACTACGATAAAATCGCCGAGGCGCGGATCACCTATGGTGGGCGCGGGCAGATTTCGACGGTGCAAACCGCGCGCTACGGTCAGGACGCGCTTGAAGTGTTCCTGCCCTACTAAGGCGGGACGAAGGTGTGATCAAATACATCATCATCGCCGTTTGCGTGATTGGTGCGGGGGCCATGGGCTATGTCGGGGAACGCTTTATGCGGCCAACGACATCGGCCCCCTCGGATCAGGCGGCCACGCAAGAGCTGATGTTCAAGATGCCCTTGGGCAAATTCACCATGCAAATCATCCAGAGCCGCAAAATCCTGCATCTGGTGTTTGATATGGATGTCTATGTCATGGGGGCTTCGTCGTTTCACGAGATCAACGGTGCCGTCGGGCGCGCCCGTTTGCGCGACGCCACCGTGTCAGCGATCGCCGAGCTTGCGGAAACCGACCTGAGCCTCGCCCAACCGATCGAAGAAGAAGCCCGCAAAGCAGAGCTTGCGGCGCAAATCGTGCGCAAGCTCTACGTTAATTTCCCGGCAGTACGTACGGCGCGGCTGAACAGCTTTTACGCCAATACCAGCCTGCGCAACTGACGGACCTGATCAGCTCGCCGATTTCACCGTGATCGACGACGCCGTTTCGCCGCCGTCCAGTCCAAAGATGATCTCTCCCTCGCGGAAACGTACATCTTCGACGCGGGCACTGCGCGACGGCTGGATCGCGATATTGTTGCCAGCGGCATCTTTCGCCGTCAGCACCACGGTGTATTTCCCCGCCAATTGCGCGTTGCCGTAATCGTCCTTGCCATCCCACCCCAGCGGGTTCGCGGTGCCGGATACTGTGGACAGGCCGTTGATCGTACGCACATTGCGCCCGAGCGGATCATAGATTTTCGCGGTGACCTCGGCTGCGCCGGCCCCCACCTCGTAGGAGGTCGAGGTCGTGCCATCTTCCAGCATCACCACATCGGATTGCACCGTAACATCGCGCCCCAAAAGATCGGTGCCCCCCAAATTCAGCAAGCCGCTGATCTGGCTGGTCAAGGTCTCTAGCTGGGTATTGGTCTGCACCGCTTGTTCCACCTGCGACAACTGCGCAAGCTGTGCGACAAACTGCGTGCTATCTACCGGCTCAAGCGGATCCTGGTTCTGGATCTGCGCGGTCAGCAGGGTCAGGAACTTGGTATAATCCTCGCCCAACTGGCCCAGTGAATCCTGCGCCGAACTTTGGTTCGTGCTTGTGAAATTGTTCAACAGTGTCTGGCTTGTCAGCATGGATCACACCCCCTTAGGTGAGAATATCAAGTTGTCCGTCATCCACCACATTTTTGTGCTGAACGCCAGCGGTCACAGGGCCTGCGCCGTCGTCAATGCCCCCAGCGAACCCCGCGGTAGAGCGCTGTTGATCGCGCGCGCCATCATCCGAGAACCCCTGCTGGAATTCAAAGCTGCCCGCATCGGTAAATCCAAGCCCCTGCGCCAAAAGCTGGCGTTCATCGCGCAGGGTTTGCAGGACGGCAGGGTTTTCGACACGGACCACAACGCGGGTGCCGCTGTCCTTGTCGGTGACGACCTCGATCTCGATTTGCCCCAACCCGCGCGGATGCAAGCTGACCGAGGTGCGGCCCTCTTTCGCCTCGACGGCCTTCACTTGCGAGATCAGCGCATCGGCAAAGGGTTTCGGTGCAGGTTTGGCCTGCGTCTCGGCACTTGGCGCGGCGGCTTTCAGATCGCTTGCTTGGTCGGCGAGGATCAACGCGTTGCTTTCCACGGGCTGCGCCTGAACCACCTCGGCGGGCCGGAAGGTCGCGGTGACATCAACGGGCGCTTTGCCCGGTGCGGCTGCGCCATTCTGACCTGCGTTCAAGAAGGTCGGCTGCTCTGCCCCGAAAGCGGCCTGCCGCAACGGCGCGACGGGCGTATCCGCGTCGATTGTCGGTTCCGGCGGGGCGGTTCCCTCAGCCGCGGCCGCGGCTTGGGGTGCTGCACGCGGCGGGGTCGAAACCTTGTCACTAACCTGCGGTTTAGGGACGGGTTGCACTCCCGCCGCCCCCTGCGTTTGCGCAACGGTTTGAACCTCTGCCGTGGCAGCGATCGGTTGCTGTGCCGCTACTGGTGTCGCGGGGGCAGCAACGGGCTGCGGCACAACAGAGGTTTGCGGTGCGGCTGCCGCGATTTTGACATCGGTTTTCGCCTCGACAGGGGATGGCACCGTAGGTGCAGCCGTTTCGGGCGCGACCTTAACAGCGGTTTGCGTCACATTGGCCGCTACCGCGTCAGCGGCCAATGTCGGCGCGGCCAACGGCAACTGGGGGTCAGTTTCGCCAGCTACACCTTGCACGAACGTCTGTGGCACAGCGACTGCGGGGGCGCTGACGGTGGTTGCGGTAGTCACCTGCCCTGTTGCTTTTGAGGTAGCCCCCTCGCCCGTCGGTTGGGCGGCCGTCATCAGACCGGTGAAGGACGTCTCCATCGACAAGGCCGTCGGATCGCCCGCTTGCTCTGTGGTCAGGGAAAGCCCCAGCACATCTGCCATCCCTTCGGAGGTGGTATCGTCACTACCTAGCAGAATAGGCTCACCATCGGGGTCGAGGGTGAAGGGCGGTACCGCAGCACCTGCCTCGCCAATTGCGACGGTCCCCATCAGCGCGGCGAACCCTTCGGGCACGGCGCTGGAGCCCTTGCCGGTTTTCACGCCAGCCTGCCCCGTCATCAATGCGGATAAAGCGACATTCATCTCAATGCATCTTGCTTGTCATGACGCCACGCGCTGCGAGCTCATACTTCAACCGCGACATCGCGCGGCGTTCGATCTGGCGCAGCTTGGCGGGGGTGACCTCCATCCGCGTGGCAAGATCTTGGATGCTCTCGGGTGGCTGCTGCAAGGTCCGTGCCCGCAGCACCTCGCGGTCCATCGGTTGAAGCCGTTCCATCGCCTCAAGCAATCGCGCGCGGATCAGGGTTTGCGACGACTGCGCGATCACGGCCTCTTCGGGGTTGGGGTCTTCCGACGCAAGCAGCGCAAAACTGTCATCGTCGTCAATGGAATGCTGCACCGTTTTCTGCACGCCCGCCGGAGTCTCGACAATAGCACGCAGGTGGTTGCGGGCGGTCATCGTGGCGTTCTTGACCCACCATTTCGCATAGGTCGAAAACCGCACATCCCGGTCTAGATCAAACAGATCGGCGGCGTGGATCAGCCCCAGTATCCCTTCGGAAATCAGGTCTTCGCGTTCGGCCTGATCATCGCTGAGCTTGCGCGCCCAGTAGAACACGATACGCGCATGGGACAGAACCAAGGATTCAAGTGCGAACTTATCTTTGCTGACCTGCCAATCCTTTAACAGGACACGTTCATCTTCCAACGCCAACATCGGCGCATTGCGCGCTGCTGCATAAGTTATTGTCATTGCCTGCCCAACTTTTTCCCCAACATGACCACACTTCACGAATCTGGGAAAGTTTATTTTGCTTAAGGCACGGTTAAATTGGGTTTTATCCTTGGCGAACAACCCGATATCAAAGGACAGTTAGCCCTAGAACCCGCTGAGCGTCGGCAACCACGTGGACAGCGCAGGGATAAAGGTGATCAACAGCAACGCCCCCATCAATGCGATAAAGAACGGCGGCATTTCCTTGATCAGGGCCGATGGCTTGATGTTCACCGCCGACGAGACGACAAAAATCAGGCTTCCCACCGGCGGTGTGGTCAGACCAAGGGTCAGGTTCACAATCACGATAATCGCGAAATGATCCGGGTCGATCCCAAGCGCAAAGCTGATCGGCGCAAGGATCGGCACAAGGATCATCACCCCGGGCAGCGGGTCCATGAACAGGCCAAAGACCAGCAACAGCGCATTCACCGCCAGCAAAAAGACAATCGGCGACAGATCCCAGGCAATGATCGTCTCTGCCAGAAACTGCGGCACGCCTTCGATGATCAACACCCAGGCAAAGGCCCGCGCCGCGCCAAGGATCAACAGCACCGCCCCCGACACCAAGGCCGCGCGCAGGATGATCGCGGGCAGATCCGCGACCCGCAGCGACCGGTAGACGAACATGCCGACGAACAGCGCATAGAAGACCGCGATCACCGACGCCTCGGTCGGGGTGAACACACCAAAACGGATACCGCCGACGATCAGCACCACCAACATCAGCGCGGGCAGCGCGTATAGCGCGATCCGCGCGATCTCCGCCAAGGGGGGCATCGGCGCGCCGCTGGCATAGCCGCGTTTGTGGCTGACCCGCGCATTGGCCAGCAGCACCGCTGCGGTGATCAGGATACCCGGCAGCACACCCGCCATGAACAGCGACCCGACCGATACCTGCTGGTCCTGCATCGCATAAATAATCATCGTGATCGACGGCGGAATAATCGGCCCCACGACCGAGCTCGAGATGGTGAGCGCTCCGGCATAGGCACGGCCATAGCCGCCCTTCTCCATCATGCGGATCATCATCGTCCCCGGCCCCGCAGCATCGGCCAGCGCCGAGCCGGAGATCCCGGCGAACATGGCAGAGCTCACGACATTCGCATGCCCCAGCCCGCCTTTCAGATGCCCCACCAACGACTGCGCCAAGCGCAGCATCGCAAGGGTCACCGCCCCGCCGGTCATGATCTCTGCCGCGAGGATAAAAAACGGCACCGCCAGCAGCGGGAAACTATCAAGACCCGAGAACATCTCTTTCACCACAACGAGGTTGGGGTAGGACGACCCGAAGCTCAGCGCGACAAAGACGGATATTGCCATCGCAAACGCCACGGGCAGACCAAGGGCGAGCAGCACGAAAAGCGCCGGAAAAAGGATCTCAGCCATTTGCGCCTCCGGGCAGCGGATCGGCGGTGGCCCCGTCCATACGTTTATAATCCCCGGCCATGATGAAGGGGCGCGCTATCAGAAGCAGGTGGGCGATCAGCAGCGCAAACCCGACCGGCATCGCGGCGTAGACATACAGGAAGGGCATCCGCAGTGCGGGCGTCACCTGATACTGCATGCGCTGCGCATATTGGATGCCGACGTAGACCATGAAACCGAAAAAGACCAAAAGCCCCAAGGCAATTCCCGCCCGCAGCAGCTTTTGCCCCAAGCTGGGCAGCGCATCCTGTAGGTTGGTGATCGCAACATGCCCGCCGGTGCGCAACACAAGTCCCGCGCCGCCAAAGGTCATCCAGATCATCAGATAGCGCGCCGCCTCATCCGCCCAAGGCAGCGAATGGGCGGTCACATAGCGCAGGGTGATATTGGCACCGACGACTAGCGTCATTGCCGAAAGCATGAGGATCAGCGCCCAACCGTTCAACGCCACGAAAATGGTTTCCAGTCTCTTCACGGCTTCCCCTCGCCCGATGTCGCCGGCACCCGTTGGATGCCGGCGGTATTGCTCACTCGAAGTTTACGATCGAGTCGACCAGCTCTTGGCCGTAGGTGTCATAGTAGCCTTCATAGGCCGATTTGATTGACGCCTGAAACGCGGCTTTCTCTTCGGCGGACAGGGCGTTTACTTCCATGCCACGCTCTTTCAGCGTTTCCACACCCGAGGTTTCCACGTTGTCGACATAGTCCCGCATCGCGGCAGCCGCTTCAGTTGCGGCTTTTTCCATCGCGGCCTTCTGATCATCGTCCAACCCCTCCCAGAAAGGTTTGGACACCAGCAGCATCGCGGGTGAATAAACGTGGCCCGACAGGGTCAGATATTTCTGAACTTCGTTCAGCTTGACCGAAACGATCACCGACAGCGGGTTTTCCTGACCGTCGATCACACCTTGCTGCAACGACGAAATCACCTCGGGCCAGGCCATCGGCGTGGGGGCCGCCCCCATGGCGTCGAACGCCGCGAGGTGCACGGGGTTTTCCATCGTGCGGATCTTCAGCCCTTCGACATCGGCAGGCGTATGGATCGCATTGCGGTTGTTGGTGATGTGGCGAAAGCCCTGTTCGCCCCAGGCCAGACCGTGCAGGCCGACAGTGTCGAACTCGCCCAGAATTTCCTGACCGATGGGCCCGTCCAGCACGGCACGGGCGTGGTCCAACCCGCTGAACAGGAACGGAATGTCAAAAACACCAGTGGCGGGGACGAAGTTCGCCAGCGTGCCCGAGGACACGATTGTTGCCTCGATGGTGCCCAGTTGCAGCCCCTCGATCACTTCGCGTTCGCCGCCCAGACCCGAGGACGGGAAATGCTTGAAGCTGAACTGATCGCCGGTCTCCGCCAGCACCACCTCTTCGAATTTCTGCGCCGCGACGCCGTAGTGGCTGTCGGGGGCCAGAGCATAGCCGATCTTGATCTCGGTCTGCGCGGCGGCAGCACCGGCCAGCGCGACAAAGGCGCTTGCGGCCGCAAAATGTGTCAGATTGAATTTCATGGTAACCTCCCAGTAACCTTGTGGATGTGCTATCTAAACCCACCAAAGCTGACAAGATGCAGCCCTCGTGGCACCGCGCAACGCTGGCTTAGCCTCGCGCGGGTTTCCTGAACAACTTTACCAGCTCGGGCACATAGGCCTGACCATGCCCCGCCTCGACCGTTCGGGCGAGCGCGGCAGAGACGTTATCGGCGACGGTCTGTTGCGCCCCCGATGCGGTCGACATGGCACGGTAATAGTCGATGTCTTTTTGTGCATTGCTGACGAAAAAGGGCAGCCCTTCGCGGTCGCCTTGCGTGATGTAGGGGGCCAAACGCTCAAGCGCGACACTGGCCCCGCCACCACCGGCCAGAACATCCACAAAGACCTGCGGATCGATCTGTGCATCGGCGGCCTGCGCTGCGGCCTCGGCCAGCAGGGTCATGAACCCCACCGACACATAGTTATGCAGCAGCTTTAACCGGTGCCCGTGGCCAAGCGCACCGACGTGGTCGACCGTATCGGTAAAACTTGCCAGCACGGGCCGGACCTTTTCCAGCACCGCGGCGTCGCCCCCCACCAACAGGTTCAACGCCCCGTCATGGGCATGTTTCGCCGTGCGCGTCATCGGCGCATCCAGATAGGCCCCGCCCGCGTCCTGTACGGCGGCCCCCATACGCAGGGTGCTGTCGGGCAGCGCGGTCGAACAATCGACAACCACCGCGCCGGATTTCAACGCCGACACCAGCCCGTGATCGCCCGTGACAATCGCCTCCACCTGAGGCGATCCGGTGACGCAAACGATAATCACATCACTCACCGCCGCCAGCGCGGCAGGCGTGTCATAGGCCACCGCGCCAAGGCCCGTAATCTCGTCTACAGGCTGGTTGCCGGGGTGATCCAGAAAGCCCAGTTCGAACTTGCCCTTGCGCAAGACGTTCCGCGCAATGCCGTGGCCCATCAGACCGACACCGATAATGCCAACTTTCATCGCGTTCCTCCCTTTGTCCCGTAGCGCGGTTTAATCCGCGTTGATCCAGATCGCTTTGGTGTCCAGATATTCTTCCAGATGCTCGGTCCCGCCTTCGCGGCCATACCCCGACATCTTGACCCCGCCAAAGGGCACCGCTGGATCAATGGCGTGATACATATTCACCCAGACCGACCCTGCTTTCAGCCGATGCGCCAGCTTGTGCGCCGTCCCCAGATTGGTCGAGAATACACCAGCAGCCAGCCCATAGGGCGTGTCATTGGCGCGGGTCACGACCTCGTCCAGATCATCGAACGGCAGCGCGGAAATCACGGGGCCGAAGATCTCTTCGCGGGCGATGCGCATGTCGTCGGTGACGCCGCCAAAAACGGTGGGCTGGATGAAATGCCCACCCTCCAGCGCCGCCCCTTCGGCACGTTGCCCGCCGGTCAGAACCGTTGCGCCCTCGGCCGGACCGTCCGACAGGAAACCGGCGATCCGTTCGGCCTGACGGGCCGAGATGATGGGCCCGATATCCGTACCCTCGTCAATCCCCTGCCCGATCTTCAGCCCTGCGGCAAACTCCGCCACGCGGCGGGTGAATTCATCATGGATCTCGCGCGCCACAAACAGCCGCGATCCGGCGATGCAGATCTGACCCGAATTGGCAAAGACCGACATGGCCGCGACCGGCACCGCCTTGTCGATATCCGCATCCTTACAAACGATGACCGGCGATTTACCCCCCAGCTCAAGCGAGACACGTTTCAACGTGCCCGTTGCCGCGCGGGCAATCGCCTGACCCGTGGCGGTTGATCCGGTGAACACGATCTTGTCCACATCCGGATGCGCCGCCAGCGCGGCACCGGCATCAGACCCCATTCCGGTCACTACATTCAGCACCCCGTCGGGCAGCCCCGCCTCTTGCATCAACCGCGCGATCATCAGCACGGTCAGCGACGCCTCCTCGGACGGTTTCAACACCACGGTGCAGCCGGTCGCCAGCGCGGGCGCGATCTTCCAGACGGAACCGGCGATTGGCGCGTTCCACGGGATGATCGCCCCGACCACGCCCACGGGTTCACGCACGGTGGATGAATAGATCTCGCCGGGGAAGGAGTTCGGGATCGTCTGGCCGTGGATCATCACCGCCTGCCCCGCATAGAACCGCAACATCCCCAACACGCGACGGCTGTTGGCCAGCGTGCGCTGGATCGGCATCCCCATATCCAACGTGTCCGACAGGCACAGGCGTTCCCATTCGGCCTCGAACTTGTCAGCGATGCGCAGCAGCAGCGCCTGACGCTCGAACGGGGTGAATTTGGCCCAAGGCCCCTCGAACGCCGCGCGGGCGGCTTTTACGGCGGCATCAATATCCGCCGCGCCCCCCTGTGGTACGGTCGCCAGCAAAGATCCGTTCGCCGGATTGCGCGCATCCATCTCTGCGCCCGATTGGGCCGAACACCATTTACCGTTGATGAACATGGGCCGAAAGCTGCCGTCATACAGCGCGCTCGCCAAAGCGTTCCAGTCTTTCATACGTGTCTCCCTTGCTTTGCAGACCACCGCGTAGATGGCGTCTTTCTGCACCTCGGATCGAGGCGCCGCAAGGTAAGGGAGGCGAATTAATCCAACTTTTTGAAAGTTTTACGGCAATGGCATGCCCGAATGGCCCGCAAACCTGTGTTTTGTCAGGAGATTCGGGCCGTCTCTTTGGTGTTTGCAGGAACGGGCACCCCATCAGGCTACCCGCCCCACGTCAGAACTTGAGCGAGAGACTCGCCCCGATGTCGTGGCTGTCATAGTCGAACAACGCCACATTCGATTTCGCCCGCGTGTAGGTATAGGTGATGCGCGGCACATATTTCCCGATCTGCACCTTGTTGTGCTGCACCGTGAAGGTGAGGCTGGTGGTGTCATCCTCGCGCGGGGTCGTGGTGCCGGGGAAGATGCCGTCGTATCTGTCCTGTTCGTATGCCAGTATCACGCCGGTCGACAGGCCCGATTTCCACTGTTTGTCGATCCCCATCGACACCCCGGTTTCATGGTGATCCAGATGCGCGCGCTGTGTCGTTTCGCGCAGCTGCGACAGGCCGAAGGATAGCCCCAGCGTCGGCGTCAACCGATGTTGGTACGAGACCGAAGCCCGCATCCGGTGCCCGTCCCGAAACGGGCTTTGGTCATAGGTCTGCCGATCAAACCGAAGCGCACCCGACACCAGATCACGCGGACGCAGCTGATAGGCTCCGCGCAGCTCCGCCCCCCACCGTCGCCGCACGATGTCTGAATCAGAAAAGCTCAGCTCGGCAATCGGCCCGAAAGAGAACCGCCCCCGCTGCCCGCCACGAATGACATCGAACCGTGCGACGGCCGTGGTTTCCGTGTTCAGCGCGGAATCGTAGAATTTCGCATCCAAACTGGCGGTGCCCACGCCGGACCATCTTTCGTTCCACTGCCAGCGCCGCCACGCGGTGCCGCCAATCGCCAGCCCCAACCCGGAAGACGCGCGCGACGCAGGGTTCAACGTGAACGGCACCCCGCCAATCAGTATTTCCTGCTCAGCGCTGCCGCGGGTCTGGTTCGACGATGGCAACAGCGCGAACCGCAGGGCAAAGCCGCCGGGCTTGCGCGAGCTATTGTTCAGGATAAAGGTCTGCAATCCGGCGCGCAGCTGTTCGTCGGCGGTTTCCGCGACCAACCGTTCCGCATGATAGCGCGCAGCGGTCACATCACCGCGATAGGCCAGCAGCAGGGTCAGCTCGCGTCTTGCGGGTTCATAATCGGGCGCGATGCGTACCAGATCGCGAAACAGATCAACCGCCGCGGCAGGCTGGTTCTGGCGCATCAGGATTTGACCTTCCAGATAGGCCTGATGCAAGGGCCCGTTCGGATCCCCCTTGACCAACTGCGCCAGACTGGCCCGCGCGGCGTCATAGTTTCCCTGTTCCAGATAGTCCTGTGGTGTCGCGGCCTGCGCCTGTCCGGGCGATTGGCACGCCAAAAGAACGCCCATCAGGGCGGCAAAAAGAAGATGTTTCATGGATTAACCCTCAAGCAGTTAAATCGGCGTGAAACCTGAACTCTGCACTGCGTCTCCCACATGAAATAATGGGGAGACGCAGGCATGGCTTGAGGTCATGCCCACGCCCAGAGAAGCGGGACCCGTAATTTGATCGACGCTTCTCTATCCCGTTGTCGTCGACCTTAGTCGACTTTGTCGGCCGAGAAGTAGCCGTTCCCGTTCAGCGACCCGTCGTCAGCGCCGATACCAAATGTCAGCGCACCGGCAACCTGTTCGGCATTTGGCCCATAGAACGCACCGGAGTACGTCCCTTCGGCACTATTGACGTCGATATCGCTGATGAAATCCGCATCTGCCGTCAACGTCCCGGCAAAACCATTGTTGTCGAACGTGGTTTTATCCATCGCGATGGTCCCTTCAACGGCATCACGTACACCGTCTTCGGGATCTTCGATGGTGGTGTTCCCGATGGTGCCCCAGATCTCGCCCGCGCCAAAGTCTGCCGTCATCGCGATCTCGCTACGCACCTTGTACCGGCTTTCGCTGTTCGATTCGAAGCCGCTGTTTGGCACAACATTGATCCGCGACCGGCCCGTATATTCGGCTTTTGGCAGATCTTTCAGATCTTCATCCGCCGTCTCGGTACCAAAGATCGCAAAGGTACTGTCGCCGGACACGTGACCTTCGGCGTTCTCGGACGACCGGAAAATCTGCACCACCTGGGCAAAGCCGTTGCCCGCCGTCAGCAGATCTTCAACCGGACCATTATAGTTGTAGACCCCGGCGAATTTGCCATCCACCTCGACCTCGTAGCCGTCACCGTCGCCGTTCACGTCGGCAGGGGTGAACGCCAGCTCTTCGCCGTCGATGGTCACGGTCAGCGCGCCATCATCATTGCGCTTGATCGACGCGGTGACATCAGTCGTCGTGCTGGTTTCCCCGGTGTGATAGTTTAGGTTCTGCAAGGCGACGCCCACGGCGCGCGCGGTCAGCGTCTTGCCTGACGCAATAGCAGCACCGGCATCGACCGGATCACCGTCCTCGTCTGTTGCAAAGGTCCGTTTGGCCTGCGCCTCTTCGGTGATGTCTGTCACATCAATCACCTTGTCGACCCCGTTCGATGACCCGCAGGCCGCGACGCTCAGCGCCAGCGCGGTCGTTGTCATCAATTGCATGTAAAGTTTCATTTCAATGCCCTTTCTAAATAGCCCCAAGCGGGCGGGTGCCTGCCGAAATCGCAGCAGGTTAAGAAAGGTTAAAAATCGACCGTAAACGTACCGTAATTTTTTGCGCGGCGCTCCGTGAAAAAATCGTGAAAAAAGAATGCATCAGGCGGTTTTTCATCGCTAAACGCTCAGAGGGCCTAACCTATAGTTGCGACAGATATGCCAGCGCCTGTTTGCTTGGCATAAAGAAGTACCCCCCCGCCACCGTTCGGGTGAAATCCACCGGCGCAGGCTGTGCGACCCCCACCCCTTCCGCGCGGGACATCGGGCACATATCCAGCGCCAGCGACTCCTCCGACCCCGGAATAATGAACGTATCACCCTTCTGTTTCGGCGTGATCAAAGGGTCCGGCCCATGCCGCCCGCCGTGGAACCCGTCGGCGTTGATCCAGGTCTGCTGCACGAACTCGAACTGCCGTTCGATATTGGCGTTAAAGCACATAAAGAAGGTGCCTTCCTCTTTCTCAACCGGCGGTACGGTCTCGGTATCGCGCCGCACCCAGCCCGCGTCGATCAAGCCAGCGTCCTGCGGCGTGTCAAACGCGCTGCTATAGGTCCGGCCCCGTCGCAACAGCCGATGGCGGTTGTTGATCTGCAAAGTGATCTCGTGACCGGGGCGGAAACTGTCGCGCGGGTTGGCGCGGCGGATATGCGACCCGATCGGGCAATACAGCCCCAAGGGGTCGTCCTCGCCATGGCGGAAATCATTGTCGGGAATCACCGGCCGCAGCAGATCGCGCGGTATGCCAAGGGGGCCGACCTCATGCTCCAGCTCTGACAAGGCATCGTTGAACGCGGCCCAGCCCTGCGTCGTCCAGATCGTCTCATCCATGCTCAGACCGCCATGCACGCCCAAACGGCCGCTGCCCCTTGGCGTGCGTGTCCGGTCAAGGAACTGCTGCAGCGCAACCAGATGGCCGTCGGTCGCAGGGCGCTGGTCCGTGGCGGCCTGCAATGCCTTGAGGCGCAGCCCGACATAGCGACGCACGACCGCGTGATAGCGCGCGCGGTTGCGCAGGCTGCGCGACACCGACGGGTTGCGCGCCAGTGAACTGCCGTCCGCCCACCGACCGATGATCTTGGCGGTGATCCATTGCTCCATCCAGATCTGCCGTGCATCCGGCCCCATAGGCACATCGCCATAGGGCGATTGATCCATCTGCCCGCGCTGCATATCCCCCAGCACGATATCCTTGTCGCCGGGCATGTGGTCGCCCTGCCGGATCCTGATGTCGGCCTGCATATCCTCGCGGATCGCATCCGCGATGCCCTTTTTCGGCAGATGTCGCGCCTCAAGCCCGCGCGCCTTGGTCGCCACAAAATCCTTCAAAGCCTTGTCATTGTGCAAGATCTGCCGCACCGCCAGAAAGCTCCCGCCGCGGCCAAAATCACGCTGGTCCCCCAGATGCAGCCGCCCAAAGCGCGGCACCAGATCCGTCACCGGCCGCTCGACCGCCGACAGCCCCTGCGCCGCCGGCGTATCGGCGGGCACGGTGATCGCCAGCGGCAGGTAGCCCCGGGAATCGGGATACCCCAGGATGAACTCCCCCGCGCCGACCACATCATCCGGCGCGGCCTTGCCTTTGGCAAAGGCCTGGGTGTGGCGCATGATCGGCTGCGAGATACCGTCACGCGTGCCGAACCCGTCGCTATGGGCCAAGCCGCGGCGTTGCAGATCCGCCCGCACGATGCTGTCAACCGCGATGCCATATTGCTCGAACATCACGGTCAGCGTGTCGTCGGTTGCCGCCTGCTCCGAAGGATCGCGGGCATAGGACAGCAGCAAAGCGTGCGCGGCGCCGTCGCTCCATCGCCAGCGGGCGGGATCGGCGGGCGTGCCCGCATCGCCCAACACCCGCGCCCGTGCCGCCATGCCGCTGGCAAAGGCATGGGGCAACGTCGCGCGCCCGTCGTGGGGCGTGTCGGGAAACCCCAGCAGCGACAGCCCGCCAGAGGACAGGGCAATGAAATGCGCCGGATAATCGGGATAGGCGTCGCCAAAGCTCAGCCGCGCATCCCAGGGCGCACCGGGGGTCTCGGCATTGCGCGCCTCTTGCAGCAACTGCGCGATCAGGCGCTTGCCCCCCTGCCCCGTGTCAAAGCGCAGCACCCGCGCCGTCATCAACGGATGTCGCCCCAGCCCGTTGAACAGCAAGGTCTGCACCTGGTCCGTCTCGATCGCATCGGCGGGGCGCGGCGCGGTGTAGAATAGGTTGGCCCACGCGCGATATTCGTCATGGGTCAGCGCCCGCGCCAGCCCGTCGCGCACCAGCGCATTGGTGCGGATCATCCCTGTGGTCAGCTGCGGAAAGCGGCTGTACCAGACCTGCGTCTGCACCTGCTGGCGCCGCACCCAGCGTTTGAACCTGTCACCGTCCTGCGCCCCATCCAGAAAAAACCACCGGCTGCGCGGAAAGCCCACGCAGTTGTTCCACGCCATCGTCTGGCCGCGGTGCACCTTGGTGATGAAATCCTCGAGGTAGCTTTCCCAGCTGCCGTCGTAATTGCCCTGAAAGATCAGCTTTTGACTGCTTTTGGGGCAGTACCAGCGCGCATAATGAATGGTGGCGAAATCGGTGACAAAGCCGGGGCGGAACCACAGGATTTTCATATATTTGATGATGTGGAACGCCAGCGCCGTGGTCAGCCGCCGCAGCAGGCCGGGCTTCAAGGCACTGACCGAGGTGATGTGGTTCTGCGCATAGCCGGGCAGATCCTCCATCGCTTGCACGGCGGCGACGTGATCATGAGGCGCATAGCGGTCATCCGGCGTCTCGCGCGTCTCGACCCGCCGCAACCACGCCAGCACCCCGCCCGCCACCGTAAGCGCCAGCAACAGCGGCACCATCCAAAGCGAGACATAGACATCCGCCGCCTGCAACAGACTGACAATACCAAAGGCGACCAGCCCCACAGGCAGCACCAACGCCAGCAGCGCAAAGACCGCCAAGGGCTTCAGCCCCAGCCCCGCATATTTCGCGATAAACCCCGAGAAGGGGAAATCCTTGTGCCGCGAGAAGCGCGGATAGCGATGGGATGGGCGGTACAGCAGCGCCGCTTTCGCAGGGTCCTGCTGCATCTGTTTGCGGATATCGGCGACCAGATCGGCGGGGTCCGTGGTGCCCTCGGCTGCGCGCTGTCGCACCTGCGCCTCGGCCCAGTCATAGAGGTTTTTCTCCGCCTCGATCTGGCGCACGGGCATATGTTCGGTGCCGTTGAAGTTCACCCCGATGGTGCCCCAGGGCTTGGTATCGGGATGTAGCAGATGCGCGCGCACCGCCGCGACAAACCCGCCCTGCGCATCTTTCAGAAACGGCAACACTGTCGAACAGGGCGCGTCGATCCGTTGCGCCAGCCGCGCCAGCGCGTCCCGCGGCATGCCATCGGTGTTGAACTCTGCCAGCAGATGCGTGGGCCGCGCATCAAGCCGCGTCTCGGCCCCCAGATTGACCAGATTGAGGCTTGCGAAATGCACGATCCCCGTGCCCTCAAGCCCCTGCTTCAAATCCGATGTCTCCTCCTGCAACCCCGCCAGGACCGCGCGGAGCGCCTCTATATCCACCCCCTCTTTCAAGGGCACTGGTGCCACGATCGTCGACTGTGCCGCGTGACCTTCCACCATGTCGAACCGCATCCGTAAGCGGCCCAGATAGGGGCCATAGAACTTTGGCCGCTCGGGTAGAAAGGCGATGCCGGGGCGCGACAGGATGATCTGGAATGCCTCGGTGATGATCTCATGCGCCATCTCGTGCCCCAGACAGTGATGCATCCCCAACCCAAAGGACAGATCCGGCCGCGCGGTGCCGTCCTTGGCCAGGAACCCTTCGCCGGGCATGAAGCGGTTGGGGTGTTTCACCACCCGCGGATCATGCAGGGCTTGCGCTGTTGCCAGAATGACCACGGCACCGGGTTTGATCCGCCGCAGCGCCTCGGGCAGGCCCTGCGTATCGCCGGCCTCTTTGCGCAGGCGGAACTGGCCGGGAAAAAGCGACGGATTAAAGCGGGCGATCTCGAACAATATGTCACGCAGGGCCAAGCGGGCCTGCGGATCGTCGGGGGTGGCTTCGGCTCGCGCGGCACAGCGCAGCGCCTGATGGAACTGGTCCGGCTTGCGGCGCATCTGGTCGAGTATCTTGCCCGCCGCAAGCGCGGTGGTGGGCACAAAGCCGGTGATCACCCCGAACAAGATCACCCGTACGGTGTCTTTGTCCGACTGTTCCCAAACCGGCCCAGCATCGCCTTGCCGCGCGACCTGATCCATCAACCCTTGCAAGAAACCCGCCTGTGCGGGGTCCGCCCGTTCGTCGGCGGACAGCTTGGCATAGGCGTCGATGCTGGCATCCAGCAGATCGCAAATGCGCTTGGCCCCGATCATCGCCTGCCGACGCACCGCAGGCGTGCCCGAGGGGTCAGCAAAGATCAGCGAGGAACAGGCCGCCGAAAACGCGGCAAAGTTTTCCGCGCTTGGTGCCGCGATGCCAAAGGTCTTCAGACAGGCCTCTGCCGTGACGCGCATAAAGACATCGCGCGCCATGTCGATCTGCCCGCCGCTATCCTCCAGCAAGGCTTCGGTCACGCGGCGCACCACAGGGCGCACATGGGTCACCGGATCAATCGCCGCCCAAGGATCGCGCAAAATCGCCATCTGCGCGGCATGGGTCTGTGCATCATCGCCCAAGGCAAAAACCGGCGGGCCTGCCATCTCTTCCATCTCGGGGCCAAAGGGCACGCCAAAAACATCGGGCCGATGCAATGCCGCCACGATATCGGCGTGGCGCGTGACAAAGTGATACGGCCCCAACCGCACCACCGGCGCAATCCGCTGCATCAGGCGCAGCCCGCCATGTTTCATCAGCCCTTGCGTGATCCGGCTACGCAGCTGTGCGACCCAACTGCCGTTCAGCGCATCAAGCGTGAAATGCCGCGTTCCCAGATCAGAGGGATGCGCCCGCTCCTCCGCCTGCGCTTGCCGGATACCAGCGTAGTTGTCTGCATATTTCGTCATGCGTCGGATGCCTTCTGCAAAGGCCCCTCGGGGGGTCACCAGCCGGCGCGCCGTACCTAGAACATCTCTTCAATCATACGCGCGTTCAGCGACCGGTCCGAAAAGGGAAGCCAGTTGATATAGCTGCGGTTGAAACGGGGCTCGAACTCGTACAGGTCGCGCTTGGCACGCGACACGGCGTCGGGGCGACCCATGCGGTGCAGCGCCAGAACCTTGACCATATGGGCGTACCAATAGGCAGGGCGCAGCAACAAGGCGTGATCCGCGTGCTGCAATGCGGCCGACAGATCCCCGGCCAGCAGCGCGGCAAGGGCTGTCTCCCCCTCGAAACAAAAGCGCTGCGGGTGGTGGGGCGACAGGCGGATCGCATGTTCCAGCGCCTCCAGCGCCGCCAGAGGGTTGCCATCATAGGCCAGATTTGTGCCGCGCTGGTCATGGGCAAAGGCCAGCGAGGGGCACAGCCGGATCGCCTCGTCCGTGTAATGCACGGCCGCCGTCTTGTTGCCCAGCCAACATTCCGCGCAGCCCGCGATCCAATAGCCCCGCCCGTCCGAGACATCCAGCTTGATCGCCTTTTGCGCCTGTCGCCGCGCCAGCTTGATGTCACGCGGATCGGCGCGGCAGGTCCAGACCCGCCACAGCGTGGTCAGCGCAAGATAGACATGGGCCTCTATATGACCGGGGTTGCGCGCGATGATATCCTCGAAGATCGCCTGCGCCTTCTCGAAATCCTCGGCCGTGAGGCGGTTGATATGCCAGCGCCCCTGCCACACCAGCGCCTCGTCGCTTTGTGCCGGCCGCGACTGCGACCGCTGTTCGTAGGACTGCGCCAAAGCACAGCTAAAATTTCCCGCCACCTCGATCGCCATATCCCGCGCGACGGCGGCAAACCCCGCCCCGATATCGGCAGCATCGGCCAGCGGCGCGGTAAACTGCGCACGTTTCACCGATTGCCCTGTGGTCAGATGCGTCAGCTCCACCATCAAGACCAACCGCCCGCCGCTCTGGCGCAACTGGCCGGTCACCACGTAATTCGCCGTCGCAGGCCGCGCGGCACCGGCGGCGCTGCGGCCACTGTGCACGGCCCAATCCATAAAGCTGATCCAACGATGCCGCGCCAGCTGGTCCAACACCTGCTCTGCCAGTTCCTGCGTCTGAGGGGTCAGCGGCTCGGCACTGGCAAAGGGCATGAGCGTCACACAGGGCACATCCAGCGGCGGGGCGAAGTCAACCTCTGACGGGTCGGGACCGCCCTGCGACGTCTCTAGCTGGCGGGACCAGAAAGCGCGTTGCTCGCGCAGCCAGTTGTCGAATTCGGGGTCCCTGATATCAAGCCCTTCAAGGAACTCCGCCTGCCCCGGCAACCGCTGCGCCACTGACGAAAGCTCAAGCGCATCTACCGCGACCTCGCTCAGCGACAGCGTGACCGTGGTGCGATCCGCCTCCAGCACATCGCCCATCGGGGCAAGCGCACGGCGCAGGGCAGACAGTGTCTGGCGCAGGCTGGCCGCACCTTCACGCTCTCCGCGTTCGCTCCATAGCTTGTATTGCAACCAACGTCTTTCGCGCCTGCCACCGGGGGCGACCGCCAACATCGCCAGCACAGCGCGCGCCTTCTTCGAGGTGATGGTGACACGTGACCCATCGGTGCGCCGCAAATCGAACGGCCCGATGACATTTAGCTGCAATCCTAGAGTTTTATGAGAACCATCCGCCAAAACTACCCACCACTTTCGTCATGGTTGAGTGTGCGGGATACGTTTCCATCCGTCAATTTTTTTTCACCGCCGATGTTTCCCTAACGGCATTGCAAAACCCGCCCCGGCGTGCTGCATCTTCGGCAATCGAAAATACCAGATGACATGGACGGAGCCCGACCAATGACCCAGAACGCCCCCCTCAAACGCCGGACCGGCGGACAGGTCCTTGTGGACCAGCTTTTGATCCACGGGGCCGACACCGCCTATTGCGTGCCCGGTGAAAGCTACCTCGAGGTGCTGGACGCGCTGCATGACGTGCAAGACCGGTTCACCCTGATCAACGCCCGCCACGAGGCCGGTGCGGCGAATATGGCCGAAACCTACGGCAAACTGCACGGCACCCCCGGCATCTGCATGGTCACCCGCGGCCCCGGCGCCTGCCACGCCGCCATTGGCGTGCATATCGCGCAACAGGATAGCACGCCGATGATCCTGCTGGTGGGCCAGATCGCCCGCGACACCACCGACCGCGAAGCATTTCAGGAAGTCGACTACCGCGCCATGTTCGGCCCGATCGCCAAATGGGCGACCCAGATCGATGATGCGTCGCGGGTGCCTGAATATATGGCCCGCGCCTTCCGCGTCGCCACCTCTGGCCGGCCCGGTCCGGTTGTCATCGCCCTGCCCGAAGACATGCTGACCGAAATCGTCGAAGTCGCCGATGCGCGGCCCTATACCGCCACGCAGGCTCAGCTTTCGACAGCAAATGTAGACGCGCTGAAGGACGAGATCGCACAGGCCAAACGCCCGCTGATGCTGCTTGGCGGCTCCGGCTGGACCGAGGATGCCGCCGCCGCGATCACCCGCTTTGCCGAGACCAACAACATCCCCGTCGCCACCTCCTTCCGGCGACAGGATATCGTGCACAACCTGTCGCCCGTCTTTGCGGGCGATTTCGGCACCTCCACCGCGCCGACGCTGTTTGCCCACCAGAAAGAGGCCGACCTGCTGATCGTCATCGGGGCCCGCTTGGGCGAGATGACGACCAAGACCTACACCACCCTGCAATCGCCCAACCCCGATACACGTCTGGTGCACCTGCACCCTGACGCGGACGAGATCGGCCGCGTCTATTCCCCCGACCTCGGCTTTGCCGCCTCCCCCGCCGCTGCGGCCTCGGCGCTTGGTGATCTTGATCTCGACCGCGCCGACGATTGGCAGGAGTGGTGCGCTAAGCTGCATGGGGATTACCTGACCGACACCGACAGCCCCAATGGCGCGGAATGGGAGCTCGACATGGGCGTCGCCCTTTGCCAGATCCGCGATAGCCTACCGCAAGATACAATCGTGACACTGGACGCGGGCAACCACACAGGCTGGGCACAACGATATCTGCGTTTTGGCCGCCCGGGGCGCATCGTAGGGTCGACCTGCGGCGCGATGGGGTATTCCGTTCCGGCGGGCGTCTCTGCGGCGCTGGCGCATAAGGATCAGCTGGTGCTGTCATTCGTCGGCGATGGTGGCTTCATGATGAGCGGGCAAGAGCTCGCCACCGCCGCGCAATACGGGGCAACGCCGATCGTGCTGCTGTTCAACAACGGCATCTACGGCACCATCCGCATGCATCAGGAACGCGATCACCCCGAACGCATTTCAGGCACCACGCTGATCAATCAGGACTTCTGCAAAATGGCCGAGGGTTACGGCGCGCATGCGGAACGCGTGACCAAAACCGCCGACTTCGCCGCCGCGTTTGACCGTGCCCGCGCCAGCGGTCGCCCGGCCTTGATCGAACTGGTCACTAACCCCGAACAGATCTCTACCCGCACCACGATCGCGAAACTGCGCGATGCAGCAAAGAAATAGGCTCTAAACCCTGGATTAGAGCCACATATCGACACCCCGCCCGCTCGTTTTTACGTGGGCGGGGCCCCTCCCCTAGCCGCGCCCGATAAAGGGCATCTTGGTCGCCATCACCGTCACGAACATGGCGTTTGAAGCAGGCGGCAGGCTCGCCATATAGACCAGCGTGCGGCCCACATCCTCTACATCCATGCGCGGCTCTGCCCGACGTGACCCATCCGGTTGCAGCACACCCTGGGCCATCTGCTCTGTCATCTCGCTGGCGGCATTGCCGATGTCGATCTGACCACAAGCGATGTCATGCGCCCGCCCGTCCAGCGACAGCGACCGCGTCAGCCCCGTCACCGCATGTTTCGTCGCCGTGTAGGGTGCCGAGAACGGGCGCGGCACATGGGCAGAGATCGACCCGTTGTTGATGATCCGCCCGCCCTTGGGCGACTGCCGTTTCATCAACCCGAACGCCGCGCGCGCGCATAGAAACGACCCCGTGAGGTTCGCGGCCACAATGGCGTTCCAGTCGTCCAGCGACAGGTCGTCAATCTCGACCGCGGGGGCGTTAACGCCCGCATTGTTGAACAGTAGGTCCAACCGCCCGAACTGCGCCTCGATCCGGTCAAACAGCGCCAGCACATCCGCCTCGACCCCGACATCCGCGGTGATCGCCAGATGCCCCTCCCCCGCTAACGCGGCGCAGGCCTCCTCTAGCGGGGCCATCCGGCGCCCCGTCAGCACCAGCGTAAACCCTGCGTCTGCCAGCGCTGCGGCGCAGGCGCGCCCGACGCCGCTGCCCCCGCCGGTAACCAGTGCAATCTTCCTCTCCATCATCCCCCCGATCTGCGCCTTTGTGATCCGCGCAAGCTGATTTATACCAAGGGCATAGCAACCCGTTTTCCCCCCTGACGCAAGCCGAAGGACGCCGCAATGATCGACCTCTATACCTGGACCACCCCGAACGGCCGCAAGGTCTCTATCCTGCTGGAGGAGTTGGGCGTACCCTATACCGCCCACCCCATCGACATCACCAAGGACGACCAATTCGCGCCCGACTTCCTTAAAATCAGCCCCAATAACAAGATCCCCGCGATCAAGGACCATCACAACGGCCTCTGCCTGATGGAATCCGGCGCGATCATGTGGTATCTCGCTGATAAATATGGAAAATTCCTGCCGAACGATGCGATCGGACGTGCCAAGGTGCATGAATGGCTGATGTGGCAGATGGGCGGCTTGGGTCCGATGGCCGGACAGGCGCATCACTTCTTGCAGTTCAACCCGGGCAAGGCCCCCTACGCCGAAACCCGCTATGCGACAGAGGTCCAGCGGCTTTACGGCGTGCTCGACAAACAGCTCGAGGGGCAAGACTACATCTGCGGTGACTATTCGATTGCGGATATGGCCTGTTGGCCCTGGGTCGCGCGCTATGAATGGCAGCGGGTGGACCTGACGCAATTCCCCAATGTGTTGCGCTGGTACAAAGCACTGCGCGCCCGCGACGCGGTGATCAAAGGGTATCAAGTGCCGAAAGATGTGGGCGAGGTTCCCCGCGGGGAACCGTAAGCCGCGCGCACAATCACAGCCCGTCGATCAGTATATCCAAGGCCCGCTTCAACGCATCGCGTTCTGCCTCAAGCGAGGTCACCCTGTCGCGCAACGCGGTGCCGGGCACGGCGGCCAGCTCTTGCGCCCGCACGATCCAAGCATTTCCGTCGACCTCTACCTGCGGGGTCAGACCGGGAAAGGCAGCGTACCGCCCCGCCTCGCGCAGCGGTGCCACCACGCGCGAGGCGTCGATGCCAATCAGGTCGGTTTGCAGATCCACCACAAGCTGCCCGCCCGCAAGCCGGTACACATCAAACTGCGCCATAGCTCGCCCTAGAAACTGCGGAAGCGTTCAAGCGGCAGACCCTCGGCCTCTACCTCTTGCGCATAGGTATCCAGCGCCTGCTGGTTCTCGATCCGCCAGCGGCGGTTGCGTTCTGCCTTGGCGGCGTCCGAAATCGCGGCCTCGGCCAACCGCGACATGTTCAGCCCAAGCGCGCGCGCCGTCTCGGCGACGCTGGCATCCAATGTAAGATTCACTTTGACACGGCCCATGGCACCCTCTCGCATTATGCGTATAGGGCAGGAGTATAGTTGAGGCTGAGGCTTCGGGCAAGGTGGCGCGGGTTGGCGCGTATATGTGGGCCTATCTCGCCCATTAGTCCCGCCCCGGCGCAAAGAAGAAGGGGCAAGGCGATCCGCCCTGCCCCCTTCGAGTTTCAGTCTTTCTGATCCAGCGCTGCAAGAAACGCCTCGATCCCGCGCTGTAATCGCGCCTTGCTGACAGCCGAGAAATCGCGCGGCAAGCGCATCTCTACCTTCCCGTCCGACGCGATCACCCGCATCTCCCCCTGTGGCAACCCAAGCCGCAAGGATGTCTTGGCAGAGCTTCGGCCCGCGGGTTTTGGCGCGGCTTTCTTTGCCGTGATCCCTGCCCGCAGAATCCCAAGTTCGGCATCGGCATCCCGTTCAGGCTGCTTGATCAACGCCTTTTTCAGCGCCATCGCATTGCCCGCCTGCGCATCAAGGAACCGATAAACATCTAGCCCAAGCGCCCGCGGGATCGCCTCGGGGTAGCGCAGCGCGCCGTCCAGATCGGCAAGCATACGGGCGAACTGCCGGATATAGGTCTTCTTCTGTTTCAGCGCCGAGGCATAGAGCGTGCCAACCGCGTCACTCACCTCGACGCCCGAATCCTGCGCATAGGACAGGGCCAGTCGCGCCATCTCGCCAAAGGACAGATCTTTGCGCACAAGGTTCTCGTCCACCATCTTGCGATACAGATCCGCAAGGGGTTCCCCGCGGGGAACCAGCGCGGCGGGGATGCGGGAATAGCGCGGGTCGCCGGTTTCAGCCGCAAGTTCGCGGAAGGCGGTGAGCCGGCGGAAGCCTTGAATAAGCTCATACCCATTATCCGTCTGCTCCACCCGAATGGGATTGGAAAGGCCGACCGACTGGATCGACTGCTTCAGCTCTGCCAGTTCGGGGTCGACATTGGCCGACCGGTCGCGGGTCAGCTTGTCGGTATGCACATCCGAGGTCTGGATCAGGTCGGTGATCAACCCCAGCCGTTTCAGCCGCACATGCTCGTGCGCCAGCGCGTCGTTTTCCGCTCGAATGGCGGCCTCTGCGCTGGCGCGCTCTGAGGTGGCTTCAAGCGTTTCCGAGATCGCGCTCGCCATCGGGCCGCGTCGCGACGGGGCAGGGGGGTTGGGCACAGGATCAGAGTTCTGCAACGGGTGGCCCTGAATGTTGTACTCCTTCACAACGGGCGGTTCGGCAGGTGCGTTCCCCGCGGGGAACCCCGCGTCTTCCTCTTCATCCAGATCGAAGTTGATATCGAAAACAGAGCGTTTCTTAACCATTATTCATCCTCCAGTTTATCCCACGCATCGACAAGCGTGGCACGGAATTCATCATAGGCCCGATCAAAGGAGGCCCGCGCGCGGCGCCAGGTCTCGCGGGTCATCTGGCGGTAATCCATCTCGTAGATCGACGACAGGAACCGGCCTGACTGTTCAACCGCGCGGGTCATTTCAATCGGGTGCTCTGCTACATGTGGCTTAAAGACCTGATTAAATGCTGACTGCATCGCACGGTGCAGATCGTTATTAGGCTCGAAACGGGTCAATAGAAACTTGATGTCAGCAAAGGCCTTGACCGGATCGGTGCCCGACGGCAGCCGCCCGCGGAAGCGGCCCAGATCCTCAAGCGCCTCAGACAGCTGGCCGATGAAGCTGGTGGTGCTGTCATACTCCCAATAGCCGGGGCCGGACGGAATATACAAAACATCCGCCGCAAAGACCGCGTTCATCGACTGGTAGCCAATGGCGGGCGGGCAGTCGAAGATGATCAGGTCATAGGCGTCCGGCGGGATCGTATCAAGATAACGGGACACGGCGGCAAAGAACGACCATTCGGGGTTCAGGTGCCGGTACTGCGCGCTGGCAAATTCGACGAAGGCGGCGTTGGCACAGCTGGGGATCAGGTCGATCGTGGGCCAGCTGGTCGGCTTGATGAAATCGGTGGCGCGCAATTCGCTCAGCCCCATGCCGGTGACAGAGGCAGGCAGTTTGCGTTGGGGCAGGGTGGCCCCACTTTCCGCGCCGCCTTGCACCGCGTTCATCCGCTCTGTCTCGCGGATCAGGTCGCGGGCCATGATACCCCAGACAGTGACCTCTTCCGAGACATCCGACAGCCCCATCGAATGGCTGAGCGTGGCCTGCGGATCGAAATCCACGGCCAGCACGCGGTAGCCGTCAAGCGCGGCCGCATGGGCGAAATGCAGCGCGACGGTGGACTTGCCCGCGCCGCCCTTGAAGTTCGCAATCGCGGCACGCACCGCCCGCTTGCCCGCAGGGCGCGGCGGCATCAGCGACCGGTTCTTGATCTTCAGCTTGCGCCGCAGCTCGTTGATCTCTTCCAGCGCATACCAGCGCTGGCGGCCTTCCTCTTCCACCTGCCCCTCGGGCAGGGACGGGTCGGCGGCCAGCCGGCCGCGCAGGGTCGACGGGTTGGTCTTAAAGATCAGCTCCGCCACTTCCCAGCTTGAGAACCGGCGCAGGGTCTTTTCCATCTCGGGCGAATAGGTCTGATGCCGGATGTGCCCCTGCATCTTGAGCGACTGCGCCTGAAGCTTTGCCAGGTCCGCATAGGTAAACATAAGCTGTCCTTTTCCCTACCCGTTCCCCGCGGGGAACCGTCGCCCCGCACGCTGTGGCGGCACCGGAAACCCCGAAAGAGAACGCTAATTACTACTCAATTTGGATTTACGCTGAATTTGCGTCTTATGGAAAGACATTTATTCTATAAACAGGTTTTCAATATCCCTTATACCACAGGGCCCCGGCGCGATTCGGGCGATAGGCGCGGCTCTATAGCTCCGGGGCGGAAATATAGGGGGACAGCAGGATCAGCCCCGCGACATATTGGGGGACAAAAACGCTGTAATAGGGGACGCTCTGGATGACCCCCTATACCAATGATACCTCAACTTTCAAATTTGAATGGGGAAGAAAGAGGGTAGATGCAAAACCAATCCTTGACAGAATCGGGTTTCCGGACGCAAATCAGGGAAGAGGCGGAAAAGACGTTGTCTACGCCCCGAGGATCCATCAAGAGATCGAACTGAGGCTGCACATTCACACCGTGCCAGATCGGAGCAGCTATGCTTTCACCGAAACCCGTGGGGCGTGACGCCGCCGCGCGCAAGTATGATATCATCACCGCCTTGGGGGCCTATGCCCTTGCCGGCGGGAAACATGATCACCGTCTGGTGCTGCGCTTCATTACACTTGTAACGGCGCGCTACAACTGGGCGCGCAATGAACTGGCCGTGGGTCAACGCGAGATCGCGCAGCTTTGGTCCGTCGATGAACGCACCGTCAAACGCGAGATGGCAAAGCTGCGCGGCTGTGGCTGGCTGGTGGTCAAACGTCAGGGCGCGCGTGGACGGGTGACGGAATACGGGCTCGACCTTGATGCGATCCTTGAAAAGACGCGCCCGCAATGGCCGCAGGTCGGGCCGGACTTTGATCTGCGCATGCAGGGCGCGCCGGAACCGACGCGGGTGGTGCCTTTGCCCGTGCGTGGCACCGCCCCGACGCCGCCTGTCGAAGGGGGCAGCGAATGGGCGTTGGCGCAGGCTGTGCTTCATGCCGAAGATGCCGGTGTCTATGGCAGTTGGCTGCATAATCTCACGCGGCAGGATCGGGCAGGGGGGCGTGTCACGCTTCAGGCCCCCAGCCGTTTTCACGGGGCCTATGTGCAGACCCATCTGATCCCCCGCGTTCTGGCCGCATTGCAGGCCGTAGATAGTGACGTGTCCGAGGTCGTGATCACGGCCTAAACCGGATCGGCTGAACGGGGGGCCGCGGGTCCCACGCTTTGCCATTGTAATCCGCGAAACCGCAGGCGACATTCCCCGCAATTAAACTGTTGCCCCTGCGTCAGCAGGGAAGGGGAGGATACCATGCAATTGAACGGACAGGCCGCCATCGTCACCGGTGGCGCTTCGGGATTGGGCGGGGCCACGGCAGCGTTTCTGGCGCAGGCCGGGGCCAAGGTCACTATCTTTGATATGAACGCTGAACTGGGCGAGGAAAAAGCCACCGCCATCGGGGGCAAGTTTCTGCGCGTTGATGTCACCGACGAAAGCGCGGTAGAGGCCGCGATCGCGGAGGCCGAAGGGCTGCACGGCAAGGCGCGTATTCTGGTAAACTGCGCGGGCATCGGCCCACCTGCCAAGGTCGTGGATCGTGACGGCGCGGCGCTGCCCTTGGCGAGTTTTACCAATGTGGTGAATGTGAACCTGCTGGGGTCGTTCAACGTGCTGTCGAAATTCGCCGCGGCCTTGCACAAGGCGGAGCCCGTGGGCGAGGAACGCGGCGTGATCATCAACACGGCGTCGGTCGCGGCGTTCGACGGCCAGATCGGGCAGGCGGCCTATGCGGCATCGAAGGGCGGGATCGTGGGCATGACCTTGCCCGTCGCCCGCGAGCTGGCGCGCTATGGCATCCGGGTGATGACGATTGCACCGGGGCTGTTCCTCACACCGCTGCTGGAGGGTCTGCCGCAGGAGGCGCAGGATTCGCTCGGCGCGCAGGTGCCCTTCCCCAGCCGTTTGGGCGATCCGTCGGAATACGCCAAGATGGTCGGGGCGATTATCGACAACCCGATGCTGAACGGTGAAACGATCCGCCTTGATGGCGCGATCCGCATGGCACCGAAATAGAGACTGAATAGAGGGGAAAGCGTTATGGCACATGCCTATATCGTAGAGACAGCCCGCACCGCAGGGGGGCGCCGTGGCGGCGCGCTGCGCGACTGGCACCCTGCCAATCTGGGGGCCGAAGTGTTGAATGCGCTGGTGGCGCGGTCCGGGATCGACGGCGCGGTGATTGATGACGTGATCGTCGGTTGCGTCAGCCAGGGCGGAGAGCAATCCTTTGCCTTCGGGCGCAACTGTGTGCTGGCCTCGAACCTGCCGCAATCGGTGCCCGCGGTCACCATCGACCGGCAATGTGGCAGCTCGCAACAGGCGGTGCAATTCGCGGCACAGGCGGTGATGTCGGGCACGCAGGATGTGGTTGTCGCCATGGGTGTCGAAAGCATGACACGGGTGCCGATGGGGTCGAATGTATCGCTTTATGCCAAGGCGGGGTTGGGCGAGGGCCCGTTCAGCGACCGGATCGAGGCGCGCTACGGCACCAAGAATTTCAGCCAGTTCATCGGCGCGGAAATGGTCGCGCAAAAGCACGGGTTCACCCGCGCGGAACTGGACGCCTATGCGCTGGAAAGCCACCGCCGCGCCACCGCTGCGCGGGATGGTGGGGCCTTTGACGCAGAGATCATTCCGCTGGCCATCGAGGGCGGGATGCACACCCGCGACGAAGGCATCCGCGATGATGCGACGCTTGACGGGATTTCCTCTGTTAAACTGCTTGATCCGGACGGCATGATCTCTGCAGCGAATGCGTCGCAGATTTGCGATGGGGCGGCGGGCGTGTTGGTCGTGTCCGAAGCCGCGCTGAAGAAATACAATCTGACGCCGAAGGCGCGGATCGTGAACCTGACGGTGACCGCGGGCGATCCGGTGATCATGCTGGAGGAACCGCTGCCCGCCACAGACCGCGCGCTGGAACGGGCCGGTATGAAGATCGACGACATCGATCTGTTCGAGGTCAACGAAGCCTTTGCGCCGATCCCGATGGCATGGGCAAAACACACCGGGGCCGATCCGGCCAAGTTGAATGTGAATGGCGGCGCGATTGCGCTTGGGCATCCCTTGGGGGCCTCTGGTGCGCGGCTGATGACGACGCTGGTGCACAGCCTGCATACGCGCGGCCAAAAATACGGGTTGCAAACCATGTGCGAAGGCGGCGGCATCGCCAATGTCACCATCATCGAGGCGCTGTAGTCCCGATCACAAGAAGGGAGTGACGGACGCAACGTTCGTCATTTCCAAAGCGCGCACATCCTGACAAGTTGCAGGAAAATAATACGTCCCGGAGGAACAAGATGACGCTACCCGCCCTTTTCGACAATTTGCGTATCCCGCTGATTGGCAGCCCGCTGTTCATTATCTCGAACCCTGATCTGGTGATTGCACAGTGCAAGGCCGGTATTGTGGGCAGCTTTCCAGCGCTGAACGCACGCGAAGCGGAAGGCGAACCGATTGAGCTGGACCGCTGGTTGACGCGCATCAAGGAAGAGCTGGACCGTCACAACCAAGCGAACCCCGACAATCCCGCCGCCCCCTATGCGGTGAACCAGATCGTGCATAAATCCAATGCGCGGCTTGAGCGGGACGTAGAGATTTGCGTCAAGCACGAGGTGCCGCTGTGGATCACGTCGCTTGGGGCGCAGGAATGGCTGAACGATGCGGCGCATGGCGCGGGCGGTGTTGTCTTGCACGACATCATCAACAACCGCTTTGCCCATAAGGCGATTGAAAAAGGTGCCGATGGTCTGATCGCCGTGGCCGCAGGGGCAGGGGGGCACGCCGGTGCCTTGTCGCCGCTGGCGCTGATCCAGGAGATCCGCGAATGGTTCAACGGGCCGCTGTTCCTGTCGGGGGCGATTGCCAAGGGCGACAGTATTCTTGCGGCGCAGGCCATGGGCGCGGATGGCGGCTATGCCGGGTCGGCGTTTATCGCCACGCAAGAGGCGAATGCCGACGCACGCTACAAGCAGATGATCGCGGATTCGGGGGCCTCGGATATCGTGTACTCCGACTTGTTCACCGGCGTTTGGGGCAACTATCTGAAAGCCTCGATCGAGGCGCAGGGCATGGACCCGAACAACCTTGAACGGTCCGACCCGTCGAACATGAACTTCGGTGCCGATCGCGAAAAGCCCAAAAGCTGGAAAGAGATCTGGGGCGCCGGTCAGGGCATCGGTGCGGTCAAGGATGTGCGCCCCGCCGCCGAGGTGGTCGAGCGGATGGCGACAGAATACGCCGCGGCACGCAAACGTCTGTTCGATCAGACCGCGTGAGTGTAAAACAGGCCGTCCCTTCGGGGGCGGCTTTTTTGATGACGGGATAGGGATCGCCATGCACACCGCGCCGGAGACGACTTTACGCCGCTTGTTCGACCGCGCGGTCGCCGTGGCCGATCCGATGCAATCGCTGGCCGCGCATCTGCCGCCGAAACCCACGGGCCGTGTGGTGGTGATCGGTGCGGGCAAGGCCAGCGCGCGCATGGCCGAGGCGGTTGAGGCGGCCTGGGGCCCCTGCGACGGTTTGGTGATCACCCGCTATGGATACGCCCGCCCCTGTCAGGGGATCGAGATTGTCGAGGCCGCCCACCCCGTGCCCGATGCCGCCGGACAGGTCGCAACCGCGCGGATGCTAGAGCTGGTGCAGGGCTTGGGCGAAGGGGACTTTGTGCTGGCTTTGATCTCGGGCGGGGCGTCGGCGCTGCTGACCGCGCCCTCGGCGGAGATTACGCTGGCCGAGAAACAGGCGGTGAACGCGGGGTTGCTGGCCTCTGGCGCGCCGATCACGCAGATGAATGTGGTGCGCAAGCATCTGTCGCAGGTCAAGGGCGGGCAACTGGCGGCGGCGGCCTATCCGGCGGCGATGCACACGTTGATGATCTCGGACGTGCCGGGGGATGATATGGCGATGATCGGGTCGGGCCCCACGGTGGGCGATGCCTCCACCTCGCGCGATGCGCAGGCGATCTTGACGCAGTGGGGCGTGGCGGTTCCGGCCTCGGTCACGCGGGCGCTGGCTGCGGGGTCGCAGGTCGTGCCGCCGGATGATGCGCGGCTGTCGCGTGTGATGAACCGGATTTATGCGGCCCCCAAGCAATCGCTGGATGCGGCACAGGCTTTGGCCGAGGCAGAGGGGTTTCGCGTGATCCGTCTGGACAATGACCTAGAGGGCGAGGCCCGCGAGGTCGCCCGCGCCCATGCCGCCTTGGCCCTGCAAGAGCAGGCGCGTCTCCACCCCGGCGATGCGCCGATTGTAATCCTGTCGGGCGGCGAGCTGACGGTCACGCGGCGCGGGGATGGCGTTGGTGGACCGAATGCGGAATATGCCTTGGCGCTGATGCTGGCGCTGAACGGGGCGGCAGGTATCTGGGGGTTGGCCTGCGATACCGACGGCGTCGACGGCGCGGCCGAGGTGGCGGGGGCGATCATCGGGCCCGATAGCATGGCGCGGGCGGGGGCCGCGCGCGCCGACGCAGAATCGGCGTTAGCGGTAAATGACGCCCACGGTTTCTTTGGTCGGATCGGCTGTCAGGTGGTGACGGGACCGACGCTGACGAACGTCAACGACTTCCGTGCTATGATTGTGCATCCCGTATGATCAACAACCCTGAGTTGGGGTGTCTTTAGATTCTGTTGAGGTTTCTGTCTTAATCCTGTGCGCAAGTAATAATTAACGTTGGCAGGGAAACCGGTGCTACTTATAAGTGAGGGATGCCGGTAACATGATCAGCGGGTGGCTTTCATCGATTAGGCGCTTTTCAGTTTTGCGAAATGTGAGAGTATAGTTTTGTTCAAGCGCTTAGATTTGATTTTGGTCGTTGTCTGCCTTCTCGTGACCTTCGGGATCTACGCTGAAGGCGCGCGAATGAACCGCGCCGCGGCAAAGGCCGAATTCGCCCGCATCACCGAGGACGGGCTTCAGGCGCTGGATCGTCGGATGAACATCTATCTGCAAAGTCTGAACGGCGCCGCCGGGATGATGCAATCGTCGGAGAATATCGAATACGACGATTTCGAGACCTTTGTCGAAAGTCTGGATTTCGAAAACTACCTGCCCGGCATCAACGGCATCGGGTTTATCGAGCCCGTGGCCAAGGTGGACGAGGATGCTTTCGTCGGCGATATGCGTGCCAATGGGACGCCGGGGTTCGAGATCAGGCCAGAAACGAACCATGACCAGAAATATGTGATCAAATATATCGCGCCCGTGCTGCCCAACAAGGAAGCCGTCGGGCTGGACATCAGCTTTGAAAAAGGGCGGCGCGAGGCGGCGGATCGGGCGCGAGAAACCAACACCCCGCAGCTGACACCGCGCATCCTGCTGGTGCAGGACGCGATGAAGGAACCGGGGTTCTTGCTGCTGCGGCCGCTGTTCTATGCCTCCGGCCCGCGCGAGGGGACGTTTCGCGGCTGGGTCTATGCGCCGTTCATCGGCCGCAACCTGTTGCAGGATCTGACGCCGAACCAGAACAATGTGTATGATTTCCACGTTTATGACGGCGATACGACCGACCCCGAGGCTCTGATCTATGCCAGTCAGGATCGCGAACATGCGGCGGGTAAATATAGTATGGTCTATACCACCGAATTCTTCGGGCGGACCTGGACCGTCCAATATGAAAGCACCCCCTTGTTCGAGGCGTTGTTCCCCGGTGGCACGCCGCTGCTCGCGTTGATCGCAGGGATTGCCCTGACCGCGATGCTGGTCGTGGTGCTGCGCGCCATTCGCCAACGCGGGGATTCTTTGGCCGAGGTGGCCGCGCTGCGCGAACAGCAGATCAGCGCCCGCGAAGAGGAAAACCGGTCGATCATCGAGAACAGCGTTGTGGGGATCTTCATTCTGGATGAACGCCGCGAGATCCTGTTTGCCAACCACGCCGCGCTCGAGATTTTCGACAAGCATGAAGACGGGATGGGCGGGTTGCCCCTGACCAAATTCGTGACAGAGGCGGGGTGGCTGCCCGCAGAGGCAGGCTATAACGCCACGGGCACCAAACACGACGGATCCACGCTGCACCTCGATCTACATTATAACGAATGGGAGACGCTGAATGGCGTCAAACGCATCACCGCCATTGTGCGGGATGTGTCGGTCGAGGTCGGGGCCGTCGGGGAACTGGCCGGGATCAAGGAACGCTATGACCATGCCCTCGCGGGGTCAGAGATTGGCGTGTTCGAGATCGACCTGATGTCGGGCACATCGGTGGTCTCGCCGACGTGGCGCAAGATCATGGATGTCGGTCCGGCGGTCGAGGATACGCAGGAAGAGTTCCTGAGCCGTATCCACCCCGACGATCTGCCCCGTCTGATCGAGGCGGATCAGGATTGTATCACCGGCAAGGCAGAACGGTCGCGGACCGAATACCGGATGCAGTTCGGCGAAAGCTGGCGCTGGATGCGGTCGGATGCCGTGGTCGTGGACCGCGCCGACGATGGGTCGGCGATACGGATGGTCGGGACGCAAAGCGACATTACCGCGCTGCGTCACGCCCGCAACGCGCTTGAGGCAAGCGAGAAGCGATTCCGCACCGTGCTGAATGCGGCCCCCGTAGGCATGGCGACCCTGAACAGCAACGGGCAGTTCACCAGCGTGAACAACGCGATGTGCGAGCTGACGGGATATTCGCAAAAGGCAATGACCGACCGGTTCAACCTTGCGCAGATCATCCCCGAGGAAGATGTGAAGCTGATGCGTGATATCGTGACCAAGTTCACCGAAAGCGGGTCGAACGAGGTTTACCGCGGCGAACATCCGATCATGCACAAGGACGGCGGCCAGCGGTGGGGGCTGTTCAACATCACCTGGACCTTCGACAAAAACGAAGGGGCTTATGTCTTTATCGCGCAGGTCAACGATATCACCGACCAGAAGAAGATCGACGAGATCAAGAATGAATTCGTGTCCACCGTTAGCCATGAATTGCGCACGCCGCTGACCTCTATCAAAGGGGCGCTTGGCCTGATCGAGATGTCGGCGCGTGATACCATGCCTGCTTCGGCGCTGCGCCTGATCGAGATCGCGCGCAATAACGCCGACCGTCTGACCACCATCGTCAACGATATTCTCGACCTCGAAAAGATATCGTCGGGCAAGATCGACTTTGACCTCAGCCCGATGAGCCTGAACGAGGTCATCTCTTCGGCCGTGCAAGAGATGATGCCCTTTGCCGTCACCCATAACACCAAACTGGTGATGGATCTGCCCGACACCGACATCAATGTAACTGCCGATTGGTCACGGATGATGCAGGTGCTGGCGAACCTGATGTCGAATGCGTGCAAATACTCGACCGAAGGCACCGACGTCACGATCAAGGCCGAGACGATTGGCGACATGGCGATTGTTTACGTGCAGAACTTCGGCCCCGGCGTGCCCGAGAATTTCAAGAACCGGATTTTTCAGGCGTTCTCTCAGGCCGATGGATCGGACACGCGGGCCAAGGGCGGGACGGGCCTTGGGCTGAATATCACGCGACAGATCGTCTGGCGTCAGGGCGGCAACATCGGCTTTGAAAGCAAGCCGAGCGGGACCACGATTTTCTGGTTCACCTGCCCGCTGGCCACCGATGCCGAAGGGTATGACGTGCTGCCCGATGCCCGCACGTTCGAAGTGATCGACGGGACGAAAGACAACCTTAGGGTGTTGCACCTTGAGGATGACGAAGAATTTGCAGAGGTGCTGCGCGAAGGGTTGAGACCCTTTGCCGATGTGCAAAACGTCACGCGGTTGAACGAGGTCCACGATGCGCTGAGCGCGGGGCCGCTGGATGTGATTATCCTCGACTGGACCGTGCCAGATGGCGACGCCGCTGCCGTCCTGGACGATATCGCCGAGCTTCAGCCAAATGCGCGGGTGGTCGGGCTGACCTCTGACGCGGCGCGCGCGAGGGATAGCCGGGTGGGCACCCATCTGGTGAAATCGCAGACCGATCTGAACCACATTATCGAAAGTATTGTGGGTCCGACACAAAGAGCGAGTTGATCTCCTTATGGTTGTGTCTAAAGTTGCTAAAAATCGCCTTAAAAATGTCTAGATACTTTTGTCTATGATGGCGCAAGGGATGGAGAGGGTGCTTGGCTAGGGATGGTGCCTTCTTTTTGTAAGTAAGGACGCGATATGTCTTGGAACGGAAAGAAGCGCCATATTGCCACTGGTTTCGTCGCCGGATCGGCCTTGGCTGGGGGGTGGTACGCCGCGACCTCGGCGCTGCTGTCGGGCACACCGGCGCAAACCGTTCCGGTTATCGGGGCCATCGCCATTGCCAGTCTGGTACCGCTGATCGCCGCGAACGTGCGGGCCACGCCGGCGCGTGCAACGGTTGACGACAGCGTTGCCCAACAGCTGCGCGTGCTGAAGATGCACACGATGGTAAACGTGGTCGACACCGATAACCTGCTGGTCGAGGTGAACGATCTGTTGCTAGAGGCAACCGGCTATACCCGCCAAGAGCTGATCGGCAAACCGGTCGCGATGCTGTATTCCAAGGACAATAGAACCACCGCCACTGAAATCCGCGATCTGCTGCGGCAGGGCAAAAGCTGGCAGGGTGAAACGACGCTGCGCAATCGTGACGGGTCAAACTGCGTGACACAGACGACAGTGACCCCGTTGCTGGATGCGAATGGCCGCTGGATCGGGTCGATCTCGGCGCGGACGGACATCACCTCTACCACCAAGCTGATCGCGCGGCGTGACACGGCGATGACCTTGCACGAGCTGCGCGACGACATCTGGATCGTGTCCGAAGACAACCTTGAGTTGCGTTATATGAACCTTGCCGCCAAGGCGCGGTTCGGCTGGTCGACGCGGCCCAAGAACGGGCAAACGGTGCGCGATATGGCGGCCGAGCGCGGCTGCGAGGATGTGCTCGATGCCTGTCTGCGGATGATGGATATCGGCGACACCTATATGACGTTCAGCGCAACGATATCGGGCACGAACTTTGAAGGGTCGATCAAATGGCTCAACAAGGGGACAGTCGACGGGCGTCTGCTGATCATGCTGCACGACATCACCGAACGGCTTGAACAAGAGCAACTTCAGGCGGATTTTATCTCTATGGTCAGCCACGAACTTCGGTCGCCCTTGACCTCGATCAAAGGGTCGATGGGGCTGCTGTTGTCGAAAGCCGCGGGGCAGCTGCCGCCCAAGGCCGAGGGCCTGCTGGAGATCGCGCATCGCAATGCCGATCGTCTGGTCCTGATCATCAACGATATTCTGGACATGGAGAAGATCTCCTCCGGGCGTCTGGATTTCGAACTGGAAACCGCCGACCTGTCAGAACTGGTGGCCGAATCCCTGCGCGCCAATGCGACCGCCCATCAGCGGTTCGGCTTGCAGATCAAATGCCACGGGGTGGATACGCCGACCTATATCGAGACCGACGCCAACCGTATCATTCAAGTTTTAACCAACTTGATGTCGAATGCTGCGAAGTTTTCCAAGCCGGGCGGCACGGTGGAGATCTCCGTCGAAAAAACGCCCGAAAACGTATGTGTGTCTGTACGCGATGAGGGTATGGGCATTGCGCCCGAAGACCAGCATAAGATCTTTCAGCGGTTTGCAGATATGGCGAATTCCGACCGGGCGACCAAAGGCGGTACCGGTTTGGGGCTGAGCATCTGTAAAGCAATTGTTGAAGGTTTGGGTGGTACGATCGATTTTGTCAGTAAAGAAGGGCGGGGGACAACTTTCACCTTCACTTTACCTGTCAAAACGCGCCATTCTGGGCCAGAGAATGATTTTGAAAGACTAGAGAACGTTGGATAAGAGTCCCGTATGATTAAATTGCTTCACGTAGAAGACGACGCCGATATTCGCGAAATCGCCAAAATGTCACTCGAACTGTCGGGTGATTTCGTGGTTGAGCAATGCGATTGCGGCGAACAGGCGCTTGAAAAGACGCTGGACTATATCCCCGACGTGTTTTTGCTGGATATGATGATGCCCGGCATGACCGGTCGTCAAACGCTTGAGAAACTGCGCGAGAATCCGGATTTCGCAAATGTGCCCGCGATCTTCATGACCGCCCGTGCCCAGCCGAACGAGCTGGAAGAACTGCGCGGCATCGGCGCGACAGAGGTGATCAGCAAACCCTTTGATCCCATGTCGCTCGCCGACCAGATCAAGGCAGCCATCGCCTGAATAGGGCCAGACGTTAGATGAAGAAACCGCGGCGGAAATGCTGCGGTTTCTTTTTGCTTTGTGGGTGTCGTTGTTCGTCAGGTTGATACGGGTGAAACGTTTGTTCGGAAATTTGAGGTGCCGAAAAAACGTTATGTTAAATAACATCACGGCCTAAACCCAGCCGGTGAAGCCACCTGAATACCGTTTCAGAGTCAGCTGCGGGGGTCGCGATTTTTCCGGCAAGCATCACGGACATTCTTGACGCAATCCCTACGCCAGACACTGCACGAAGAAATCCGACAGCGGTCTGTGTTGACTTTGATCCGGCTTGAAAACGCGGTACGGATTGATATGGCGCAGCGTACCCTTATCGAGATTCTTTTGCCTGAGTTGAGGGCCTATGCCACGGCCATCTGTCAGTCGCGCGACGCGGCAGAGGATCTGGTGCAGGACGCGGTGGAGCGGGGGTTGCGGTCTGATCGCAGACCCGAACTGCTGGAGGAATTGCGCCCGTGGATGTTCCGCGTCATTCGCAACCTGCATTATGACGAGCTGAGAAAAAGGCGCGTGCGCCGTGAATATTCGGCGGAGGAGAAACGTCTATCTGATGAAGCAGGCGGACCGGATACCGCGCGGGATGTATTGATCCGGCTGGCGTTCGAGAAGCTGCCGCCCGAAACCCGCGAGGTGCTATGCCTTGTGGACATTATGGGCCTGAAATACGCCGAGGCGGCGAAAGTGATGGATGTGCCAAACGGCACAGTGATGAGCCGGATCAGCCGCGCGCGTCGGGCGTTACTGGACGTGGTCGATGGGGCCGGAACGGCAAAACAGGAAGTGACGCGGAAGACATGAGCGAGCTGAACGACAAAGACTGGGAACAGGTCAACGCCTACCATGATGGCGCGCTGAACGCGTCGGAAATGCGTGCCTTAGAGACGCGGTTGGCAGCCGAACCCGCGCTGGCTGCGGCGCTTGAGGATGTGCGGCGCGTTTCGCGCGGTTTGGCGTTGATGCGTCCGGTGCTGGACGATCCAGACGCTACGCCGCAAACGAGGGTTGCAAACAGCAACCGGCACCCGCGACGTTGGCTTTGGGGCGGCGCTGTCGCCGCAGCGGTGGCTTTGGCGATGGTTTTCGGGTCTGACTTCGTCGCCAGCCCCACGGCTTTCGACATTCACACCGAACTGGCAGCACAGACCTATGATCTAGGCTCTGGCGATCTGCGCCCCGTGGCGGGGGGTGGTTTGGCGGGTGTGCCGGATCTTGAGGGCGCGAACCTGACAGCCGTCGCGTCTCGCGTGGCAAAGCAGGGCGATATCATGCATTATGCGGGCCAGAATGGATGTCGCCTGACCTACCTGCGCGGCGGGTTTGCCCTGCCAGAGGGTAAAAGCACGTCAGAACAGCAGATCGCGAGCTGGGGCTCCCAGGACCAACAGCGCCATATTATCGTCGCGACGGGGATGGACCGCACCCGGTTCGATGCCATTGCCCGCTATCTTAGGCTTGAAACGCGCGAACGCGCCTCTGAAAGCGTGATGGCAGCACTTTCAAAGACGGTTCGTTCGGCGCGGCCTTGCGTCGGTTAGGTCAGTCGGCGTCTGACATACTGGCGAGATAGGCGATCACATCGGCTTGATCTTCCGGCTTGCGCAGCCCGGCAAAGCTCATCTTGGTGCCGGGCACGGCCTTGCGGGGGTTGGCAAGGAAAGCCGCCAGCCGGTCGGGTGTCCAGTCGCCAGCATGGTCGGCCAGCGCGCCGGAATAGCGGAACCCGTCTACCGCCGCGACAGAGGCACCGACGATCCCGTACAGATTTGGCCCGACGCGGCTTGGGCCATCTTCTTCGACCGTGTGACAGGCTTTGCACTTCCTGAATACTTTCTCGCCCGCGGCGGGGTCGCCTTGTGCCAGAAACTCGGCGCCGGGGGTTTCCGGCTCTGCTGCGGCGGCGTCCTCGGTCGGCGCGTTGGCGTCGCTGTTGGCCGCGGGGTCTGATCCGCCCGCGACGGTCGCCACATAGGTCGATAGCGTTTCGATCTCTGCGTCGGTCAGCGTTTCGGCAAAGCCGGGCATAATGCCGATCCCGCTTGTCACGGCGGCGCGGACCTGTTCGACGGTGGGCTTGAAGTCGTCAAGGTTTGGGCCGATCTCGCCTTCGGCGCCTGCGTCTTTCAAGCTGTGACAAAGGGCACATTGCGGCTGCGCTGTCTCGTTGAAAAGGGCGCGCCCTGCGTCAAGAGAGGCGTCGGCTGCTGCTGCGCTGCCGATCAGCGCAAGGAAAAGGGCACCGCCAAGGCGCGGCGTCAGGGATGGGGTCATTTCAATGTCTCCGGGTAAGGGTCGGACCGACGGCCAAGGCCGCCGGTCTATGGTATCAGCTGACAGTCACGTCGACGGCATGTGCCCGCCATCCGTTGTTGCCATAACCGCGTTCGTTTGGCGGAAAGTTCTCTGGCTGGGCGTCGCCTGCGGCATTGGTTGCCCGGCTGGCCAGCATATGGGTGCCTTCCGTCAGATCGGTGATCAGCACAAAGGGCCGCCACGCGTAGGGGCCAAGGTCAGGGCCCAGAAACTGCGCATCGGCCCAATTCTGCCCGCCGTCTGTGGACACTTCGACTTTCTCAAGCCCGCTGACACCGCCCATGGCGACGCCGTGGATCTGCACCTTGCCCGTCGCGGCATCCACCAGCGGCCCGGTGATCCATGATTTCACCGACATCTCGTACATGGAGGGTTGCGAGGGATCACCTTTTTCGCCGACAGGGCGGACGCGGTAGCCGGTCTGCTGGATCTTATTGGGCGATTCCTCGACCGTCAGGGCCAACCGTTTGAGATACTTGATATTGTTGACCCCGTAGTAGCCCGGGATAATCAGCCGCAGGGGGCCACCGTGCGCCAGCGGCACGGGTTCGCCGTTCATCTCCCACGCGAGGATCGCGCGATCCATCGCAGCCTTGGGGACAGAGCGTTCAACCTGGATCGATTCAGGCGGCAGCCCTTGGGGAATGTCCTCTCCGCCCGTGCCGGTCAGATACACGGCATCCGCATCGGCGCCGCCCATTGCGTCAATAACGGCGCGCACGGGAACGCCTGTCCACACCACATTGCCCGCCGCCCCGACGGACCACTGCGACCCGCTCGTCTCGTGATCGAAGAAAGCGCGCCCGTTGCCCGAGCATTGCAGCACGCAGACCACCGTTTCGACGCCAAGCGTTTTCAACGCACCGACGGTCATCTTGCCGGGGTTTGCAACACCGTCGATCTCGACCTCCCAGGCATCGCGGTCGGCAACGATCTTGTCCGAGGGGGCGGGCAAGTTGTTGCGGATGTAAAGTTCGGTCGTGGGGGTGATCAGCTCTGACCCCTGTGCGGCGCGTTTCGTCTCGAGCGTCTGCTTGGAATGGACGATCATGTCCTCGGCGTCTTTCCAGGCGACGTAATCCGGCAACGGCTCTCCGCCTGATTGTGCCAAAGCCGGTGCCCCGACCGCGACGGCTGCCATCGTGCCGGCCGATCCGATCAAAAAGTGCCGACGCTTAACGTTTTCAATGACTTTCATGTCTTCCTCCCGTGGTTCCGGGCCTTTGCTCTGCATGGTGGGCAAAGGCTCTATGACCAAGTGACGTCCGGGGGGTGCGGTTTATTCCCGCGTGACAAAATAACTTTCGATAAAGTTTGGGGGCGCCCGCTGGATCGGTGCCCGTTCGCGCAGGCCCGCTGTATCCAGCGGTTTGGCAGAACTCGGGTCTGTCGCCTAGCGGGAGGCCTTGTGTTGTACTGGGGGGGCTCCTCTTGGCTGTCTTGCGATGTGTAGGATCAGGTCGGGTTCAGGCGTTCCCGCGGACAGGTTTGTCGTTGTTGATTGTGAATATCATCCCGTCGAGAAGTTCATCCAGATCGGGGCGCGCCGCCGGACCGTTAGAGATGGCTATGATCTGCGTCGTGCCGTCGGGGCGCAGGCAGAAAATACCGGGCTCTGCAAAGCGACGGTCGGTTTCCTGCGAAGACAGCGGGTCGCTGACGTAAAGCCCCATGGCGCGCATGTCACTCTCTTGCAGGTCGTAGCCGATATCGAAGGTCCACCCGAAGCGCGCGACATCATCGCTGACTTTCTCGAGCGGGTCGCCCGAGACGCATTTCACCGCAAAACCCGCGTCTTCCCACTTTGCATAGTTGTGTTCCAGCTTGCCCAGGTAGGTCTTGCAGCGTCCGCAATGCTTGCCACGGTATACGATGAGCAGGGTCCAGCCGTCGGTCGCGCCGCCCACCGTCATGGTGCCGCCGCCGAATTTAGGCACCTCGAACACGGGGAAGGCGGCGCCCGCCTGCAGTTTGGTTGTCTGGTTGGAATGCGAATTTGTCATGAATCTATCTCTTCCTATGTGTTGGCCCGCCCGTGCAGCAGGGGCGAAATTTCCGTCGCCTTAGTCGTCTCTTTGCAGACCTTAAGCCCTTTTAGATTCTAAATTTTGTGTCGGTGCAGTGAAGATCAAAACGACGGGGTCAGGCGCGTCCCCATTAAAACTCGAAAAATAGTACTTGTAAATATTTGTAAGTCATGTGATCACTTTTGCAATAATTTGTCTTTGGGAGGAAACAAATATGAAACTGAATAAAATCATCACCCGTGGTGCCTTTGCGATTGCCGCGGCATCGACGCTGGCTGTCATGCCCGTGACGGCGCAGGCAAAGGACTGGCGCGGCTGGAATATCCACGTCGAGGATTACCCTGTATCGCACGGTATGGAAGCCTTCATGGAAGAGGTCACCGAAAAGACAGGGGGCGAGATCAAGGGCAAGGTGTTCCACGCTGGCGTTCTGGGCTCGCAGCCCGATGCGATTGAACAGCTGCGTCTCGGGATCATGGATTTTGGCGTCTTCAGCCTTGGGCCGATGGGGCAGGCCGTGCCTGCGACCAACGTCGTGTCCTTGCCCTTCGTGTTCAAAAGCGTGCCACAGATGTATGAGCTGATGGACGGCGAACCCGGTGCCGCACTTGGGGAAGCGCTAGAGGAAAAGGGGATCGTCGCCCTTGGCTATTATGACGCCGGCGCGCGGTCTTTCTATAATTCGGTCAAGCCGATCAATACGCCCGAAGACGTGCAAGGCATGAAAGTGCGCGTGATGAACAACGACCTGTTCGTCGGCATGATCGAATCGATGGGCGGCAACGCCACCCCGATGGCCTTTGCGGAAGTCTACCAGTCGATCAAGACCGGCGTTGTGGACGGGGCAGAGAACAACCCGCCGTCTTATGAATCCACCAGCCACTTCGAGGTCGCGAAATACTATTCGTTGACCCAGCACCTGATCATTCCCGAATGCCTGTGCATGAGCAAAAAGACCTTTGACGGTCTGACACCAGAACAGCAGGAAATCGTGAAAACCGCCGGTAAAAACTCCACCGATCTGCAGCGCAACCTCTGGGGCGAACGCGAGGCGGCGTCGATGAAGATCATCATGGACGGTGGCGTCGAAGTGAACGAGATCGCCGACAAATCGGCGTTCCAGGAAGCGATGGTGCCCGTCTACGAAAAGTATCTGGCGGCCAATCCAGAGATGACGGATCTCGTCAATCTGTTCCGCAACGCTGACTGATCAGCGCGGCTGGACAATCGTGCGCCCTGTTGCAACGGGGCGCACCCCTTCTCTCACAAAGGAATAGGGCCGTGGAACACGCACCCCTCTGGATGAAGCATACCGAGCGTGCGCTCGACGGGCTGAGTTTTCTTTGCATGCTCGCGGCCTCTATCGCCATCGTCGTGCTGATCGCGACCTTTGGCTGGCTGGTGTTCGGGCGCTATGTTTTGAACGTCACACCGACATGGGTCGAACAGCTGGCGCTTTTGCTGATCTGCTATGTGACCTATCTGGGCGCGGCGGTCGGGATCCATGAGAACACGCATCTCGGGGTGACGCTATTCCGCGACATGATGGGCTGGCGGGTCAGTAATTTCCTGAAGCTCGTCATCGATATCGTCCTCGCCGGTTTTGGCCTGATCATGCTGATCGCAAGCATTGAACTGGTCAAATTCGGGTGGAGCACAATGCTCCCCATGCTCAACGTCCCTGAAAGCTTCCGGTCCTTGTCGGCTGCGATGTGCGGCGGGCTTGTCTTTCTATTTGCCGGCCTGCGCGCGGTGTTTCGGATCGCCTGCCTTCTGCGCGGTATCCCCTATCATGAAAAAGGTTTGTTTTAATCATGGGTCTGACAATCCTTCTTGGCATTTTCGGCGTCTCCGTCGTGATCGGTATCCCCGTCGCCTTTGCAATGGGTATCGCAGCCCTGACCGCATTCTGGTACGAAGGTTTTCCGCTGCTGATCACCTTTCAACGGTCGGTTTCCGGCATCTCTGTCTTCTCGCTGCTGGCGATCCCGTTCTTCGTTTTCGCAGGCGAGCTGATGCTGCACGGCGGTATCGCCATGCGTCTGGTTAAGTTCGCCTCGGCCCTTGTGGGTCACGTGCGCGGCGGTCTGGCATCGGTGAACATCTTTTCCAGCATGTTGTTCGGCGGGATTTCGGGATCGGCTGTGGCTGATATCTCGGCGCTCGGGTCTATTCTGATCCCTGTCATGAAGGAACGGGGCTATCATTCTGATTATGCGGTGAACGTGACCGTTACATCATCGATTGCAGGCATCGTTATTCCGCCCAGCCACAATATGATTATCTTTGCGGTGGCCGCAGGCGGGGGGATCTCGATCTCGAAGCTGTTCCTCGCGGGGGTCGTGCCCGGCATGCTGATGTGTCTGTGCCTTGCGGTGGCGGCCTATGTCATTGCGATCAAACGCAACTATCCGGCGGAGCCCTTCCCCGGCTGGCGTGCGGTCGGCGTTGCATCGCTGCATGCGCTGCCGGGTCTGGTGACGGCTGTGATCATCGTGGGCGGGGTGCTGTCGGGTATTTTCACCGTGACTGAATCCGGTGCCTTCGGCGCGATCTATGCGCTGCTGCTGACCTATTTCGTCTATCGCAGCCTTGACTGGAACGGGTTCAAAACCGCCGTCGTCTCTGCCGTGCGCACAACTGCGATGGTCATGGTGTTGATCGGTTTCGCCAGTTCATTCGCCTATCTTCTGGCGCTGTATCAGGTGCCCGAAAAGCTGAGCAGCTTCATGCTTGGCATCTCGGAAGAAAAGATCGCCGTTCTGCTGATGATCAACATCATGCTGCTGGTGCTGGGGATGATCATGGATATGGCCGCGCTGATCCTGATCTGCACCCCGATCTTCCTGCCCATTGTACGCGATCTTGGCATGGACCCCACCCAGTTCGGGATCATGCTGCTGGTCAACCTCGGGCTTGGTCTGTGCACGCCCCCCGTTGGCACCTGCCTGTTCGTCGGCTGTGCCGTTGGCAGGGTCAAGATCGAGGAAACGCTCAGGACCATATGGCCCTTCTACCTGGCCATTCTGATGGCGCTCTTGCTGGTCACATATGTCCCCGCCGTGTCGCTGTTCCTACCTTCATTGCTTGAATGAGCCGACCTTTTCCACGCCTTTCAAAACGCCCGAAATACCATAGTAGAAAGTATTCACCATGACTGAACCGACGCCAGAACTCCTTGAAAAGCTCATGCATGTCAGCACGGCAACGCTGACCACCGCATTGTTCAAGCGCGGCTTTCGCAACGTCTTTATTCAAGGGCCGTACCGTATGAACCCCGGGCCGAATATGGTCGGGCCGGCCTATACCCTGCGCTATATTCCCGCGCGCGAGGATCTGGACGGGCTAGAGTCTTTCGCGGACCGGGCCAACCCGCAGCGCAAGGGGGTAGAGGAGTGCCCGCCCGGATCCGTCTTCATGATCGACTCGCGGCGCGATTCAACGGCGGCATCGGCGGGGTGTATTCTGGCCACCCGATTGATGAAGCGCGGCTGCAAGGGGATCGTCACCGACGGGGGGTTCCGCGACACGCCCGAGATTTCGGCGCTCGAGATGCCCGCCTATCACACCCGCCCCAGTGCGCCGACAAACCTGACCAAACACCACGCCGTCGCGATCAATGATCCTATCGCATGTGGCGGTGTTTCCGTCTTTCCGGGTGATATTATCGTGGGCGACAATGAAGGCGTCGTTTGCATCCCCAAGCATCTGGTGGCAGAAATAGCGTCAGAAACCGAAGAGATGACCGTTTTCGAAGACTTCGTTCTGGAAATGGTGCAAAATGGTGCTTCGATTTTTGGGCTTTACCCACCGACAGATCCGGCAACGAAGGACGAATTCAAAGCATGGCGGGAACAAAACAACCGGTAGCAGGCGCAGATGCGAGCCGTTCCGCCATGGGCAAGCCCGCCAAGGAACGCACGCTCGCGGATCACGCCTACGAGAAAATCCTCGCGATGATCTCCAGCGGGGAGACCGCGGTCGGGGATAAGCTGCCGACGGAACACGCCATGAGCGAGATGCTGGAGGTGTCCCGGCCGGTGCTGCGTCAGGCGCTCAAGCAGCTGCGCGAAGACGGCGTGGTCGTGTCGCGGCAGGGGTCCGGGTCATTCGTCCAGCGCCGCCCCGATACGGCGGTGCTGACCTTTGCGCCCGTGGGGTCCATCGCTGATATCCAGCGCACCTTCGAATTCCGCGCCGCGATCGAGGGGGAGGCGGCGTTCCTTGCCGCCGTGCGCCATACAGAAGCGGATCTGGCCAAGCTGCGCGCGCATTTCAAGGAGCTGGACCGCTGCATTCGCGAAGGGGAGTTGGGCGTCGAGGCAGACGAGGCCTTTCATCAGGCGATCTGCGAGGCGTCCGGCAACCAGTATTTCGCAACTGCGCGCACCTCAATGAAGTCGAACATCCTGACGGGCCTCAACCTGACGCGGAACCTGTCGCTTAGCAAGCCGCGCGAGCGGATGGAGCTTGTCCAGCAAGAACACCGCCGCATCCTCGCCGCGATCATCGCGCGGGATCAGGCCGAAGCCCGCGCCGCCATGCGCGCCCATGTCGAGAATGCAAAGAACCGTGTGTTCGAAGGCTAACCGCTTACTCCAGCGGTAGCCCGTGGGCCGCCATGAAATCATCCCGCCGCGGTGCAAAACTGTCGAGCAGTTTCCCCGCCTGCAAGCACAGGCAGGAATGTTCGACGTTCGACGGGATGATCAACGCATCGCCGGGGTTCAGGATCTGCGTGTCGCCCCCAACGGTGAATTCGAACTGGCCAGAGGACACGAAGGTCGTCTGCACATGGGGGTGCGAATGGGGCACGCCGACGCCGTCCTTTTCGAACATGAACTCTACCATCATCAGCGCTTTGTCCTGACACAAGATGCGCCGCTGCGCGCCGGGGCCCGAGGTCATCCAGCCCTGTGATGCGTCTGCTGTGGTGTCCATTGGTATGCCTCCCCCCAGCTTTAATCAGATGTAAGTATTTGTAACTATTTTTGGTTGTTGTCAACAGATTTGGGTGTGGGGTTTGCCGTAGGCCGTAGTGATTTTCATCGGGTTTTGTGCTTGATATGACGCATATTCTACTGTTTTTTCGGGCTTTTCCGCTGGGGCCAAAGACCTTCTCGACTTCCCGATCTCTATATTTGTAATAATTTGTATTGTCGCGCCCTGAGGTTTGCCCTAAGCAAGGGGACGGATAATGCAGTTGTTGGGCGTGCATCGCCGCCCTTGAACCCCATTGTGCATCGAAGGGAGACGCGGAGAGCACTGCTCGGTCAGGTTCCTCCGCAGAATTTTATATTCAGGAGACGATCATGGACCTCAAAGGGAAAACCGCAATTGTAACCGGCGGTGGCCGCGATATCGGCCGCGCCTGCGTGCTTGAGCTCGCGGCGCGGGGCGCGAATGTGGCGATCAACTATATGGCAAGCTCTGAAGGGGCCGACAGCGCCGTCGCCGAAATCAAGGCGGCGGGCGGCAATGCCTTCGCGCTGCAGGGCGATATGACCAAAGAGGCCGATGTTGCCGCGTTAGTAGAAAAGACCGTCAAGGAATTCGGACAGGTCGATACGCTTGTCCACGTTACGGGCGGGCTGGTCGCGCGGGTCACCATGTCGGAGATGACGCTGGATCACTGGCAGTCGGTCATGGACGTGAACCTGACATCCTTTGTGCTGATGGTGCGTGAATGTCTGCCCCATATGACCGAAGGATCGTCGATTGTCGGGCTCGCCTCGCAGGCCGGTCGCGATGGCGGCGGGCCCGGTGCCTCGGCTTACGGCGCATCCAAGGGGGCGCTGATGACGCTGACGCGGGGTCTGGCGAAAGAGCTGGGTCCGAAAATCCGCGTGAATTCGCTTTGTCCGGGGATGATCGATACCGATTTCCACAACATCTTTACCAAACCCGAAGTGCGGACCCATGTGGCCAATGTCTCGCCCGTGAAACGCGAGGGGACGTCGGAAGATGTGGCCAAGCTGGCGGTGTTCCTTGCCTCGGATGATGCGGCGTTCATCACAGGTGCCAATGTCGATATCAACGGCGGCATGCTGTTTTCCTGACAGCGACACGACCGGCGGCTGCGGATGCACGCGGCCGCCGGATTTTTGACAGAGGGGAAAGGAAACGCAGCATGGAACTGATGGGCAAACACCTGATCGCAGGCGAATGGACCGGCGCGGCAGAGCAATTTTCATCCGACCCCGCCGACGGGGAGCCACGGGTTTTTGCCGCCGGCACCGTTGATCTGGTCGACCGCGCCGCGCAGGCTGCCGAGGATGCGTTTGACGCCTACAGCGCCACCACAGCGCAGGATCGCGCGGCCTTCCTGAATGCGATCGCGGACGAGGTTGATGCCCGTATCGACACATTGGCCCTGATCGGCACCCAGGAAACCGGCCTGCCAGACGCTCGTTTGCGCGGTGAGACAGGGCGCACATCCGGTCAGCTGCGCATGTTCGCGACGCATATCCTTGAAGGCAAGTTTCTGGACGCGCGCCATGATGCGGCCCTGCCGGATCGCACGCCTTTGCCGCGATCTGATTTGCGGATGATCCAGCGCCCGATTGGCCCTGTTGCGGTCTTTGGGGCGTCGAACTTCCCGCTCGCTTTTTCGACGGCAGGCGGGGATACGGCGTCGGCCTTGGCGGCGGGCTGTCCGGTGGTTGTCAGGGGGCACCACGCGCATCCCGGCACGGCAGAGGTCGTGGCCGCAGCGATTGCCGCCGCTATTACAGCTTGCGACATGCCCGCGGGTGTATTCTCGTTGATCCAGGGGGGCGGGCTAGAGGTCGGGCAGGCGCTGGTGCAGCATCCGCTGATCAAGGCCGTCGGCTTTACCGGATCGCTGCGCGGCGGACGCGCGCTGTTTGATCTATGCGCACAGCGGCCCGAACCCATTCCGTTCTTCGGCGAGCTGGGGTCGATCAACCCGGTCTTTGTCCTGCCCGCCGCAGCCTCCGCCCGCGGCGCAGAGATCGGGGCGGGGTGGGCCGCGTCGCTGACGATGGGGGCAGGGCAGTTCTGCACGAACCCGGGCGTGGTTGTGGTCACCGACGGCCCCGGTGCCGATGCCTTCCGCGATGCCGCTGTCGCCGCCTTGCACGAAAGCCCTGCCCAAACAACGCTAACGGCGGGGATCGCCGATGCCTATTTCGACGGGCGTGATCGTATCGCGCGCGCGGGGTGTACGCGCGCGCTCGTCTCTTCGGATCGGGGCGAGGCGCGCCGTGTCACCCCCGCTGTCTTCGAGGTCTCCGGCACCGATTGGCTGAACAGCGACGCGCTGGCGCATGAGGTCTTCGGGCCGCTTGGCATTATTGTGCGCGTGGCCGATGCGGATGAGATGGCCGCGGTTGCCAAAGGGCTGGACGGGCAGCTGACCTGCACGTTGCAAATGGACGCGGGCGATACCGCTGCCGCCAAGGCCTTGATGCCGGTGCTAGAGCGCAAGGCAGGGCGGATATTGGCCAACGGTTTTCCCACGGGCGTGGAGGTCAGCGGCGCGATGGTCCACGGCGGGCCCTATCCCGCGTCGACCAACTTTGGCGCGACCTCGGTCGGGACGCTGGCCATCCGCCGTTTCCTGCGCCCCGTCTGCTACCAAGACCTTCCGGCAGAGCTGCTGCCGGTTGTTTGACCCTGTGCGGGGCAGCGGCGCGTTGGGGGTAAGCCGCTGATAAACTTGATGTATACAAATAATTACAAATAAACTTGACGCATTACAAATACTAACGACATATTTCACGTCAGGGAGAATCTGGTCAGGCACGTATCTGGTCAGGCAACAATCAGGGAGGACTACCATGTCATTTTTTACCAAGACAGCACAGCTTGTTTCGGGTGCCGCCGTTGCTGCGACGCTCTTTACCGCGACCGCGCAGGCCGAGACGGTTCTGCGGGGGGCCAGCATGTTCGACGAGGAACATGCCTTCACCAAAACCCTGCGTAAATTCGAGGAGCTGGTCGGCGAGAAGTACGACGGCGATGTAACGTTTGACTTACGTCTGAACGGGGAGCTTGGCGTCGAAAGCGATTACGTCACCTTCCTGAACCAGGGTGTGGCGATTGACTATACGATCCTTGCGCCGTCCAATATGGCCAAGTTCGCCCCGTCCATCCCGCTGATGGACATGCCGTTCCTGTTCCGCGATCTGGACCACTGGAATGCGGTCCTGTCCAGCGATGTGCTTGCGCCGCTGGAGGACGAGCTGCTGGAGAAGGCCGATATCAAGATCGTGGGCTACACCGGCGGGGGCACGCGCAATCTGCTGTCCAAACAACCTGTCGTGACCTTTGATGATCTGAAGGGACACAAGATGCGCGTCATGGGCGCGCCGATCCAGGCGCAGATCTTCCAGGCGTTGACAGCAGCCCCGTCGGCGATTGCCTATAACGAGGTTTACAACGCGATCCAGACCGGCGTCATCGCAGGGTTCGAGAACGAGGCCGCAAGCATTCAGAACCTCAAGTTCTACGAGGTGGCCCCGAACCTGACGCTGACGCGCCATTCGATCACCGTGCGCCCCATCGTGATGAGCGGCAAGACCTTCAACAGCCTGCCCGCAGACCTACAGGCCGTCGTGCTTGAAGCGGGCGAAGAGGCAGGGGCCTATGGCCGCGAGCTGGAATCGCGCGAGGACGGCGTTAAGCTGCAAGAGATGGTCGATGCGGGTCAGCTGACCGTGTCCGAATTTGAAAACCGCGACAAGATGCTGGAAATGGTCAAGCCGGTGCAGGATGCCTATGCCGCCGAGATCGGTGCATCGGACCTGCTTGAAGCGGTCCGCGCCAAGTAATCCCTGCGGATGCCCCCCTTGGGTTCTTGTGACCCGAGGGGGATTTTATTTTCACTCAAGTTGATCGGTAAGCACATGATCCTGCGTGGTCTGGAACTGCTCGCATCCTTGCTCCGCTTCGTTGTGGGGGTGCTGATGTTTTCACTGGCGATCCCCGTCGGGTTGCAGGTCATCGCGCGCTACACCGGGGTGATCCCCGTCTACCTATGGACCGAAGAACTGGCCACGTTCATCTTTGTATGGGTTGTGATGCTCGGGTCTGCCCTGGCGGTGTGGGAGGGGACGCATTTCGACGTTCAGGTTATCCCCGGCGCCAAACATCCGCTGCTGGCGTTCTTGCAGCAAGCGCTGGTGCTTGGGCTGGTCGCGGGGTTTGCGCTGTTGTTCGCATGGTACGGCATTGATTACGCCAAGTTCGGGGGCAACCAGACGTCGGTCATGATGCGGGCAAATCTGATGTTCACGCATATCTCTGTCCCGATCGCCGGCGTGCTTTGGGCGGTCTTTGCCCTTTACCGTTTGTATCAAGCATTTGCGGTCTACCGCACAGAGGGGCGGGCCGTATCATGATCGTTTCAACGGGCCTTGCCTGTCTTATTCTTGTGGGCGGTTTCATCCTGCTGGTAGCGTTGCGGGTGCCGGTCGCCTTTGCCTTGGGGATCGCGACAATTCCGATTGTGATGCTGGATATCCGGCTGACGCCCTTCATCGTCCTCGACCGGATGTTCCAGTCGTATAACTCGTTCATCCTGCTTGCGGTGCCGTTCTTTCTGTTGGCGGCGAACCTGATGAATTCGGGGTTGATCACGCAAAAGCTGATTGATTTTGCCCGCGTGCTGACCGGCTGGATGCCCGGAGGGTTGGGGCATGTGAATGTCGCCGTGTCGATGCTGTTTGCCGGTATCTCGGGGTCGTCCACGGCAGATGCGGCGGGCTGCGGCAAGATCCTGATCCCCGCGATGGTCAAAGAAGGCTATGACACCCGTTTTGCCATTGCGATCACGGCCTGTTCGTCCGTGATGGGGGTGATCATTCCGCCCAGTATCCTCATGGTGGTCTGGGGCGGGGTCATGCAGATTTCGGTCGGTGCGTTGTTTCTGGCGGGGGCCATTCCCGGCTTGCTGATCGGTTTTGCCCTGATGGCGACGGTCTATGGCTATGCCAAAAAGTACGACTACCCCGTCACCCTGCGGCCCACATTCGCGCAGTTCTGGTCGGCGTTCAAAGGCGCGGCGCTGGCGATGCTGACCCCGGTTCTGGTGATCGGCGGCATCGTGGGGGGCATTGTGACCCCCACCGAAAGCGCGATCATCGCGGCGGGCTATGCGTTGATCCTTGGGGTTTTCGTCTATCGTACCGTGTCGGTGCGGGATCTTGGCGGCATCTTTTATGACACGGGCCGTTTTGCGTCGATCTCGCTTTTTGCGATCGGGACGGCTTCGGCTTTTGGCTGGATGCTGGCGTTCTACAACGTGCCGCGTTTGATCGTGGACGTGCTGACCGCGCATGAGCTTGGCGTCATTGGCACGTCGCTGATCATCGCGGCGCTGTTCCTGTTTTTCGGTCTGTTCATCGATGCCATCCCGACCATTATCATTCTGGGTACGGTGCTTTTGCCCGTGGCGCGTGCGGCGGGGATTGATCCGGTAGCCTTTGCGATTATCGGGATCATCTCGCTGGCCTTTGGTCTGGTCACGCCGCCTTACGGCTTGTGCCTGCTGATCTCTGCGTCGATCGGGGGGATGAATGTGGTCAAGGTACTGCGGGATGTCTGCATCATTCTGGCCCCGATGCTGGTGATCTTGTTGCTGGTCATTCTTTTCCCGCAGATCGCCCTGTGGCTGCCGCGCACGCTCATGCCGATGTCATTCCAATGACCCGTCGGCGCAGACATCTGATCGAATAGGATATCCCATGAAAGAAACATGGCGCTGGTTTGGCCCCACTGATCCGGTCACGCTTACCCATATCAAGCAGGCAGGCGCGTCGGGCATTGTGACCGCTTTGCACGATTACGCCCCCGGCGAGGTCTGGCCGCTGCGGGATATCACGGCCCTTCAGGCGCGGATCGAGGAGGCCGGCCTGAGCTGGGATGTGTGCGAGTCGATCTGGATGCCGGATGCGATCAAGCTGAAGGGTGCCGGTGCCACGGCAGAGATCGCGGCATGGATCGAGACGATGCGCAATCTGGCGCGCGCGGGCGTCCAGACGATCTGCTACAACTTCATGCCGCTGCTGGACTGGACCCGCACCGATCTGCGCTTCGAGATCGAAGGGCAGGGGCAGGCCTTGCGTTTTGACATGGTGGATTTCGTGGTGTTCGACGTGCATATTCTTGCGCGCCCGAACGCTCAGGCCGATCACGCCCCCGATCTGCTGGCCGCAGCGCAGATGCGGTGGGGGCATATGACAAAGCCCGAGATCGCCGCGTTAGAGGCGAATATCATCGCCGGGCTCCCCGGTAGCGCGAAAGGGTTTACGCGGGCGGATCTGCTGGCGGGCATCGAAAGTTTCGCATCCCTGTCGCACCGCGACCTTCAGGCCAATCTGGCCGCGTTCCTGAGCGTCGTCGTGCCAGAGGCAGAGGCCTTGGGGGTGCGGCTTGCCATCCATCCCGATGATCCGCCGTTCCCGCTTTTCGGTTTGCCGCGCTGCGTTTCGACCGCGCAGGATCTGGCGTTTATTCTTGATGCGGTGCGGAGCGCTGCGAACGGGCTGACGTTGTGCACCGGATCACTTGGGGCCCGTGCGGATAATGATCTGCCGGACATGGCCCGCCGCTTTGGCGCGCATATCCACTTTGCCCATTTGCGCAATGTGCAGCGCGAGGGGGATGGCAGCTTTCATGAAGCCGCAGCGCTTGGGGGGAGCACCGATATGATTGCGGTCCTCGCGGCCCTGCGCGCGGCAGAACAGGGGCAGCCCGCCCGCGCTATCCCGATGCGGCCGGATCACGGTCACCTGCTGGCATTCGAACAGCAGCAGAAAACAAATCCGGGCTATTCCTATCTGGGGCGGCTCAAAGGATTGGCGGAGCTACGAGGTGCCTTGGCCGCGCTGGACCATTCAGACACCGGATCAAAACACGCAAGGCAGGTGCAATGACCTCACTTCTTGGCATCGGCGAATGTATGATCGAACTGTCGTCGGCGGGCGATGACCTGTGGCGGCAACGATTTTCCGGCGATGTGTTCAACGCCCTGTGGTACGCGCGGGCGCACTGCGCCGATGATGCGGATGTCGCCTTTCACACCGCTGTTGGCACGGACCCTATGTCGGACCAGATGCTGACCTTTATCCGGTCGGGCGGAATCCGCTGTGCGCAGACGCCGCGCATCGCCGACCGGCGCCCCGGTCTGTATACGATCCAGCTGAACGGGGCCGAGCGCAGCTTTACCTATTGGCGAGACACATCGGCGGCGCAGATGATGGTGCGCCACCCCGGCCCGCTTTGGCGCGATGTGGCAGGGGCGGATGTGGTCTATTTCTCGGGCATCACGCTGGCGATCCTGCCGCCTGACGATCTAGAGACACTCCTGGCCGGCTTGGTAGAGCATAAAAAGCACGGCGGGCTTTTGGCCTTTGATCCGAATATCCGGCCTCACCTCTGGGCGGATAAAGACCGGATGCTTGATGTCATATCGCGGGCCGCGGGCCTGAGCGATCTTGTACTGCCAAGTTTCGACGATGAAACAACGGCCTTTGGCGACCGAACCCCGCAGGAAAGCGCGAAACGCTATGCCGATCTGGGGGCCGGGCATGTTGTGGTCAAGAACGGGCCTGCGGATACGATCCACCTGCAGGACGGCCAGCTGACGGCTTTCCCCGTGGCCCCGGTCAGCGACATTATCGATACGACCGCCGCCGGAGATTCCTTTAACGGCGCCTATATCGCGTGCCTTCTGCGCGGCATGCCGACCGAGGACGCCATATCGGCCGCGCAACGATGTGCGGGGCAGGTGATCAGGCATAAGGGTGCCATTATCTCGCACAACGATCTGGGGCTGGTCTGACAGAGCGCGCGCACCCGCCGATAGATTCACCCCTGGAATTCCTGCCAAGTCCGTGCCGCATTTGATCTAGATCAAGGCACCACCCCTGCCGCCATGAGAACCGTGTCCCGAAATAAAGGGGATTCGGGATATGTTCGATACGCTCAAGTTGGTCGTGCTTGCGCTCATTGTGTTTTTCGCAGCTTTGGCGGCCGATTGGGCGCGGGATCCGGCCTATTTGGTCCATGCGCTGCTGATCATGGTGATCGCCGCCGGCCTGTTCTTCTGGCAACTGCGCAATATGCCGGTCGACGGTGTCGCCGCGCCCCATGCGCCAGCGCCGCAGGGCTATATGGACGGGCCGATCCGCTATGGCGTGATTGCCACGGCGTTCTGGGGTGTTGTCGGGTTCCTTGCCGGGACATACATCGCCTTTCAACTCGCGTTTCCCGCGCTGAATATCGAATGGGCGCAGCCCTATGCCAACTTTGGCCGTCTGCGTCCGCTGCACACCAGCGCGGTGATCTTCGCCTTTGGCGGCAATGCCCTGATCGCCTCTTCTTTTTACATCGTGCAACGTACGTCGGCGGCACGGCTTTGGGGCGGCAACGCTGCTTGGTTTGTTTTCTGGGGCTATCAGTTGTTCATCGTGCTGGCAGCCACGGGCTATCTGCTGGGGGCCACCCAATCGAAGGAATACGCCGAGCCGGAATGGTACGTCGACATCTGGCTGACCATCGTCTGGCTGACCTACCTCGCCGTGTTCTTCGGTACGATCCTGAACCGGCGCGAGCGTCATATCTATGTCGCCAACTGGTTCTTTCTGGCCTTCATCATCACCGTGGCCATGCTGCATGTGGTCAACAACCTCGCCATTCCGGTGTCGATCTGGGGCTCCAAATCGGTGCAGGTCTTTGCGGGCGTGCAGGATGCCATGACACAGTGGTGGTACGGGCATAACGCCGTGGGCTTCTTCCTGACCGCCGGTTTTCTGGGCATGATGTACTACTTTGTCCCGAAACAGGCGGGCCGTCCGGTCTATAGCTACAAACTGTCGATCATCCACTTCTGGGCGCTGATCTTTCTGTATATCTGGGCGGGTCCGCACCACTTGCATTACACCGCCTTGCCCGATTGGGCGGCGACGCTGGGGATGGTGTTTTCGATCATCCTGTGGATGCCAAGCTGGGGCGGCATGATCAACGGTCTCATGACGCTCGAAGGCGCATGGGACAAGATCCGCACCGATCCGATCATCCGCATGTTTGTCGCCTCGCTGGCCTTCTATGGGATGTCGACCTTTGAGGGGCCGATGATGTCGATCCGCGCGGTGAACAGCCTTAGCCACTACACCGACTGGACCATCGGGCACGTGCATTCCGGTGCGCTTGGCTGGAACGGGCTCATCACCTTCGGCGCGCTGTATTTCCTGACACCGCGGCTTTGGGGGCGGGCGCAGATGCATTCGCTGTCGGCGATCAACCTGCACTTCTGGCTCGCGACCGTGGGCATCGTTCTTTACGCGGCGTCGATGTGGGTCTCGGGCATTATGGAGGGGCTGATGTGGCGCGAGGTCGATGCCAATGGCTTCCTTGTCAACAGCTTTGCCGACACCGTCGAAGCCAAATTCCTGATGTATGTGGTCCGTGGTCTGGGCGGGGTGCTCTACCTCGCGGGGGGTGCGGTGATGGTCTGGAACATGTGGATGACCATCCGCGCCCCGCACGCCCGCCCCGTCACCGTCGCCCTGCCAGCGGAGTAAGATCAATGGCCAAGAACCCCCAAAGCCCCAACTACGACCCCGCTGACGATCCCAAGGTGGTGACCGCCAGCGATGGGATGAAAAAGGGCAAAATCCCGAACGAGCTGCCGCCAGAGACGCAGACGATCACCTTTCACCAGCGGTTTGAACGCAATGCGACGCTGCTGCTGATCGCCTCTCTCGGGGTGGTCAGTATCGGCGGCATCATCGAGATCGCGCCGCTGTTCTGGCTGGAAAACACGATCGAGAAGGTCGAGGGCATGCGCCCCTATTCGCCGCTGGAACTGGCGGGTCGCGAGATCTATGTGCGCGAGGGCTGCTATGTCTGCCACAGCCAGATGATCCGCCCCATGCGCGACGAGACGGAGCGTTACGGCCATTACAGCCTCGCCGCCGAATCCATGTATGACCACCCGTTTCAATGGGGCTCGAAACGCACCGGTCCGGATCTGGCGCGGGTCGGTGGGCGCTATTCGGACGAGTGGCATGTGGATCACCTGATGGACCCGCAGTCGGTCGTGCCGGAAAGCGTGATGCCGAAATACGCCTTTCTGATGGAGGCCAAGCTGGAAAGCGAGGATGTGACGGATCTGCTGGCGACCCACCGTATGGTTGGCGTGCCCTACACCGACGAGATGATCGCCAGCGCGAGCGGAGATTTCCGCATGCAGGTTGACCCGATGGGGGATTATGACGCGCTGCTTGACCGCTACCCCGGTGCGCAGGTGCGCGACTTTGACGGGCAGCCCGGTGTCAGCGAGATGGATGCCCTGATCGCCTATCTGCAAATGCTCGGGACGTTGGTCGATTTCTCGACTTTTGTGCCCGATGCCACCCGCTGAGGAGCTTGCCATGGACACCTATTCCTTCTTGCGTGAACTGGCTGATAGCTGGGCGCTCTTGATCCTGACGCTGATCTTTCTGGGGGTCATTGCTTGGGCGTATCGCCCCGGCTCGCGCGCGCTGCATGATGACGCGGCGGATGTGCCGTTTCGCAACAATGACCCCGACCAAGCCCGCCAAGACGGAGCCCGCCAATGACCGACAACCGCAAGATCGACCCCACCACCGACACCGAAACCACGGGCCACAGCTGGGATGGCATCGAAGAGCTGAACACACCCCTGCCGCGGTGGTGGCTTTGGACCTTCTACGCCACCATCGTCTGGGGGGTGATCTATACCATCCTCTATCCCGCGTGGCCTTTAGTTTCGGGGGCGACGGCGGGGTTGCTGGGCTATTCCACCCGTGGCGAGGTCGCGGCTGAAATCGCGCGTGTCGATCAGTCGAATGCCGATCTGACGGAAAGCCTGATCAACGTCGATATGGGGGTTCTGAAAGACAACGACGCGCTGCACCGTTTCGCTGTGCAGGCGGGGCGTTCGGTCTTTGCGGCGAATTGTTCGCAATGTCATGGCGCGGGGGCAGGGGGTGTGGTGGCCTCGGGCTACCCGAACCTTCTGGATGACGATTGGCTTTGGGGCGGTACGATGGCCGAGATCGCCTATACCGTGCGCCACGGCATCCGCAACGAGGATGACGCCGACGCGCGGGTGTCGCAGATGCCGTCCTTTGACTGGCTGGGCGCTGCGGAACTGGACGCCACGGCCCATTTCGTGCGCAGCCTTTCGGGGCTCTCGCATGACGAGGCAGCGGCCCAAGCGGGTGCGGATATCTTCGCCACGAATTGCAGCGCGTGCCACGGTGAAACGGGCCTTGGGGATCGCGAGATCGGCGCGCCAAACCTTGCCGATGCGATCTGGCTGCGCGGCGGCAGTCACGAGGCGATCATCCAACAGCTGAAAACGCCGCGCATGGGGGTCATGCCGCCCTGGCAGGCGCGTTTGGGCGAAGCCGATGTGCGCGCTGTGACGGCCTATGTGCACGGTCTGGGCGGGGGGGAGGCCGCGATGGACACGGCCCAAGATGGGTCTGCTGACTGAGCCGCCGCACGACAAGACCTGTTGTTTGATGCAGATCAAAGCGGCCTGCGCCCCACGGGTGTAGGCCGCAAGACACAACCCCGGAGCCCCCCGCCCATGTCCAACGCCGCCCCCCCGCTTTTCGCCGCGCGCGAGCCGATCTTCCCCCGCCGGGTGAGCGGCTTTTTCCGCCGGCTGAAATGGGTGATCCTGATCCTCACGCTGGGGGTCTACTACGTCACCCCGTGGCTCCGTTGGGACCGAGGGCCGAACCTGCCGGATCAGGCGGTTCTGGTCGATCTTGCGAACCGCCGTTTTCATTTCTTCTGGATCGAGATCTGGCCGCATGAGTTCTATTTCGTCGCCGGACTGCTGATCATGGCGGGGCTGGGGCTGTTCCTGTTTACCTCTGCCTTGGGTCGGGTCTGGTGTGGCTATGCCTGCCCGCAAACCGTCTGGTCTGACCTCTTCATGACCGTGGAGCGCTGGATCGAGGGCGACCGCAACGCCCGCATTCGCCTACACAATGCGCCGTGGAGCCTGCGAAAGGCGCGGTTGCGGGGGGCGAAATGGGCGGTCTGGTTGCTGATCGCGGTGGCGACGGGCGGGGCTTGGGTCTTTTACTTTGCCGATGCGCCCCGTCTCGCGCGCGACCTCGTGACCCTGCAAGCCGCCCCCGTGGCCTATGCCACCATCGCCGTGCTCACTGCCACGACCTTTATCTTTGGCGGATTCATGCGCGAACAGATCTGCATCTACATGTGCCCCTGGCCCCGCATCCAAGGCGCGATGATGGACCCCGGCACGCTGACCGTCGGCTACCGCAAATGGCGGGGGGAGCCGCGCGGGAAGGGTGGGGTGAAACGCCAGCAAGCCGCCGCCGCCGCGATTGGCAGCGGCGACGCCGTGGCGCGCTACGGTGCCGCGCTGGACATAAACTCCGCCGGAGACCGCCAGTCGCGCAGCGGCGACGTGCTGGGGGATTGTATCGATTGCAACGCCTGTGTCGCGGTTTGCCCGATGGGGATCGACATCCGCGAGGGTCAGCAGATGGAGTGTATTACCTGCGCCCTCTGCATCGACGCTTGTGACGATGTGATGGCCAAGATCGGGCGGCCACGGGGGTTGATTGACTATCTCGCGCTGGATGACGAACCGCCAACCGCCCCGCAAGAAAGCGCCGCAGTCGCGGGGTATGCCGAAGCCCCCGCCGGTGACGTTGCGGGGGCGTCGCTGCCCCCGTGGCAGCCCAAGCCGCTTTGGCAGCATGTCTTTCGACCCCGCACGATTGTGTACACGACGGCATGGGCCGCCATCGGTGTGGCGCTGGTCGTAGCACTTTTCATCCGGCCCGAGATCGACATGACCATTGCGCCGGTGCGCAACCCGACCTTTGTCACCCTGTCGGACGGGTCCATCCGCAACGCCTATGACATCCGCCTGCGCAACAAACACACCGAAGCACGGGATTTCAGAGTGTCGCTGGTGGCCGACAGCCCCTTGGAACTGGCGCTAGAGGGCGCAAGTAACGCCGTGGTCAACGTGCCCGCTGACACCAGCCGGTTGCAACGTGTCTATGTGATCGCCCCGCCGCAGACCCCCGCGGCCCGCGCGCAGCGCAGTGATCTGCGCCTTTGGGTCGAAGATGTCACTTCGGGCGAGCGGGCCTATGGCAATACAATTTTCAACGGAAAGGAAGGATCTGATGAGCGTGGTACAGACTGAACGCCCGCTAACCGGCTGGCATGTGCTGGCGATGTTTATCGGCGGCTTTTCTATCATCATCTCGGTGAACCTCGCGCTGGCGTTCAACGCGGTGCGGACTTTCCCCGGCAAAGAGACCGAGTCGAGCTATGTCGCCTCGCAGAACTTCGACACCGACCGCGCCGCACAGGAAGCTTTGGGCTGGACCGTGCGGACGGAGCTGACCGACACGACGCTTAGGCTTTCTGTGACAGATGGGGGCAATCGCGTGGTAAGGCCCGAGATCATCTTTGCCACATTGGGGCGCGCGACGACGGTGGCGGATGACATCGCGCCGGCGTTCAGCTGGGACGGCAGCGCATGGGTCGCCCCCGTCACGTCGGGCCCCGGCAACTGGAACCTCCGGATAGAGATGCGGGCCGCTGACGGCACGCTCTTTCGCCGTCGCATCCCGCTGCGGGGCCTGCGATGACTGTCGCTGCCTGTCCGGGCTGTATCGCGCTGGCCCCATCGGTCGATACCGCGCGCAAGGGCGTGCCCGACACCGAGGCGGCGGTCTACCTTGCGCTGCCGCAGATCCGCTGTGCCGCTTGTATTGCGGGGGTCGAAGGAGTTTTGGCCAAGCTGCCCTCTGTGAAAGCGGCCAGAGTAAACCTGAGCGCCAAGCGGGTTCGCCTTGTGCTCGCCCCCGGGTGTGACGCCAGCACCGCCCTTCAGGCCTTGAACGACGCAGGCTTTGACGCGCATGAACTGGACGCGACCGCCCTGCGCCCCGCCAATGACGACGCGGGGCGGCGCCTGCTGGCCCGTGCTGCGGTGGCGGGCTTTGCGATGATGAATGTGATGGCGATCTCTGTCGCGGTCTGGTCGGGGGCCGGGGATGTGACACGGGTGATGTTCCACTGGGTCTCGGCCGCCATAGCACTGCCCGCCCTCGCATTTTCTGCGGTGCCTTTCTTTGCTTCGGCAGGGGGTGCCTTGCGGGCGGGGCGGGTGAACATGGATGTCCCCATTGCGCTGGCGATCCTGCTGGCCGCTGCGACATCGCTTTATGAAACCTTTGCGGCACGCGGGGCGCATACATGGTTTGATGCCGCGCTGTCGCTCACGTTTTTCTTGCTGGTGGGGCGGTATCTTGAACACCGCGCGCGGGCGACGGCGCGTTCTGCCGCAGCAGAGCTGACGGCGCTGGAGCTGCCGCGCGCCACCCGACTGACCGCGACAGGGCGCGAAACCGTGGATGTCGCCGTGCTGATGCCAGACGACCGGATCGCATTGGCCGCAGGGGCCCGTGCGCCTGTGGACGGCATAGCTGAAACCGCCGCAATGGTGGACCGCTCTGCCCTGACCGGAGAGGCGGACCCCGTCGCTTTGGCGGCAGGGGATCTGGTCTGCGCGGGCGAAGTGATCCTTGGCGCACCGCTGACACTGCGGGCCACGCATCGTGCCGAAGACAGCACCCTGCGCCGTTTGGCGGCCCTCGTCGATGTCGCAGAGACCGGCAAGCACCGCTACAGCGGCATCGCGGACCGCGCCGCACGGCTTTATGCGCCGGTGGTGCATGGTTTGGCCGCGGTGGCTTTCGCGGTCTGGTGGGCACTGACGGGGGATCTGCATCACGCCATTGCGGTGGCCACCGCGACGTTGATCATTACCTGCCCCTGCGCCCTGGCGCTTGCCATTCCGGCGGTCACGGCGGCAATGACGGGGCGGCTGTTCCGTGCGGGCGTGCTGCTGAAATCGCCCACGGCGCTGGAACGGCTGGCTGACATCGACACGGTCGTTTTTGACAAAACCGGCACGCTGACCGAAGGGGTGGCTGTTCTTCCCGCGCTTGATTCCGACGCCGCGTCAGTTGCCTTGAGCCTGGCCCAAGCGTCGAACCACCCCGCGTCCCGTGCGCTCGCGGCGTCCCTTGCGGGGCAGGCTCCTGCCGAGTTGCGCGACGTGGTCGAGGTCGCAGGAAAGGGGGTCACCGCCCTTTGGAATGGTCTGCCCGTGGGGCTGGTGCGCGGAGAGGACGGGCCCGAGCTTCATCTGCCCGATCGGTGCATCCCCCTGCCGCTGACCGAGACCCCGCGCCCCGGCACTGCCGCGTTGATCGCCGCGCTTCGCGCCGGCGGGTGGCAGGTCGCGATGATCACCGGCGACACATCGGCCCGCGCCGCCGCCCTTGCTGCAAAGCTTGGGATTGATCAGATACATGCCGGTGTCTTGCCGCACGAGAAAGTCGATCTGGTGCGTGGTATGACAGAACAGGGCAGGCGGGTGCTGATGGTGGGTGACGGGCTGAATGACACCGCAGCGCTTGCCGCCGCATATGCATCGCTCGCCCCCGGTTCAGCGCTGGACGCGGCGAGGGTCGCCTCGGACGGTGTCATTCTGGGGGGCACTCTCGGCACCATTGCGACGACCCTGAGGCTGGCACGTCGGGCGCGCAGCCGCATCAAGCAGAACCTTGCCCTCGCCGCCGCCTATAACTGCGTGGCGATCCCGGTCGCGGTCATGGGCTTTGCCACACCGCTGATGGCGGCGGCGGTCATGTCTTCGTCCTCCATCCTTGTCGTTCTGAATGCGCTGCGACGATGAATATTCTGGTTGTCCTGATCCCCGTTTCCATATGCCTTGGCGCAGCAGGGCTGATCGCCTGTCTGTGGACATTGCGCAGTGGTCAGTACGAAGACCTGGATGGTGATGCTGCGCGTATCTTGCTGGAGGATGACATAAGTGTTGAAGGTGAAGAGGGGTAGAGCTGGGCTTAGGACGCGTGTCACAGCCTACCACGCCGCAGCGGATCTGATGGCCGCTCCCGCCCTCGGCCCCATAAGGATCACCGGGGGGCGAGAATAATCACTTTAGATTGCCGTGTGAGGTGACTGTTGATAGAAGCCGGTAGTCGCACGCCATCTGTCCGGAGGGGCTCCTCATACTGTCGATCATCATCAACGTCGCTTCGGCTCGGGACCGTATGGCCTTTATGGCGCAACAGATGGATGCGCTAGGTCTACCTTATCAACGGCTCGAAGCCGTTACGCCCGATGCGCAGAGCGGATCGCATAACGCGGCCTATTGGGCCAGCTGGCAACGCCCCCTTAAGGAAACCGAGAAGGCTTGTTTTCTGAGCCACGTAGCAGCATGGGAACGTGTTGCGGCTTTGGAGGAGCCTGCGTTGATCCTTGAGGACGATGTCGTGCTTTCTCGTGCGACGCAGGTATTGCTCAAGTCCTGTCGCGGGCTGGTGGATGTCGACCATCTGACGCTTGAGGTACGCCAGCGTCGGAAGATTGTCGCCAAAGACGCACAACCGCTGACAGACGACCACGTTATGCGCCGTCTCTATCAGGATCGCAGCGGTGCCGCCGCATATGTGCTATGGCCGTCAGGGGCGGCAAAACTGTTGCAGCGTGCAAAGACACAGGCAGCACTTGCCGATGCGATGATCTGTGGTGCTTACGAGCTCAAGAGCTATCAGGTCGAACCGGCCTGCGCGATCCAGATCGACCAAGCGGAGGCTTACGGCGTTGCTGTCGGGCTTAAGACACATTCGCTGATCGGGGCCGGTGTGCCGACACGGCAGCCAAGCACCGCGAGGTTCAAGCTGCGCCGCATCGCCGCCCAACTTCGCATGGGCATGCAAGCCTTGCTTCATGCCGTGGACGCCGAACGCCGCGAGATATCACTGATGCCTGCCGAGTTTTATACGGTCCCCCAAGAGCCGCGGCGCTAAGCCCTTTACCACCAGCTAGTTTTTTCCCGTTTGTGCTGTGCCTTAAAACGCGCAAATGCGGTGTCATTGATCTGCAGCCGTGCCCAGATTTCCTGAAAAATGGGCCCGACGGGATCAAGCGCCATAAACGGTTCCATCCTCCAGACCATATTGCGCAGGGTGTCATCCGTTCCGACGGTAAAGCAGGACATTCCTTCGAAAAGCGGGATGAGCCGGTGTTGAACATCCTCGACATGCGCCGGTGTCATCGTGGTGTCCAAGGTATCCGTCAGATACCGTTCACTTTCGTACATTTTAACTGTGTTGACGACCGCGCTGGTCATCATGGCAACCGCGCGCACTGCCATATCGCTATCATGGGCCGCAAATGTGTCGGTGGCTGAGACAAGCCAGCGGATATTCAGTTTCTCGCGCAGGAAATCCCCCTCGGCCATCCACAGGGTGCGGAATTTTTGATAGGTTTCAGCCAGGTTGTGGTCGCGCCGGATCAGCACGATCAACTCTGCATGATAAAGCAGCAGCGCAGACTGCCCCGAAAATTCCGTCCTTAGATTTTGCAGATGCAGGTCGATGGATTTCGCTGACCCTCGCGTCTGAACCGGATCGCCCGCGTCAATCATCGTCGCTTTGAGCTCGGCTAGATTATGTTCCGCCGTCGCATGCCTGCGCGCCCCCCAGCGTTTGCGATGCTGGTTGAGGGATAAAAACCGTCTAAGCCGTCCGGGTTTCTTTCGCATTGGTCTCGCTTTTCCTATCGGGTTAGTGGCGCAACACTCCGTAAAGACGCAGTACATCAAACCGCCGACGTAGTCTTCGGCTTTTTAGGAAGGGTCTGAGAAGCCGGTATTTCAGTGCCATCTTCCCTTGGTCAAAGCGCCCCGGAATATCGGAGTCCTTGTCAGTTTGCGTCACAATAGGTCGGGCTAAAAAGCCCTGCCGCAGCATGCCCGGGGCATGCCGCCAAACGAGATCGATCGGAAAGAAGAGGTGCTCGGAGGTCTGCAGAAATGCCTCTGCCGCACGACGCGAAACGATGTAGCCGCTTCCCAGTGCCGGTGCCGGATCACATTCACACGCCACATGGCCGTTGGGGAGCGGATGAAGGTGAAAAATCCGCCAACGTCTACGCCATTCAAGCCTGCGCCATAGGCGACGCCGTGACCGTTCAGGCACCGTTGGGCGTGTTCTAACTGCGTCGTGCGCAAGTTGACTGAGAGTGTCTTCGTCAAATGTGTAAGGCGCGTTGGAGGAGAGATTCAGGAAATCCAGGCCAAGGCCGGGCATCTGCCTTTGAATCATCTCCAAGTCCGGTGTGATATCAATATCATCTTCAAGGATCAGCGCATATTCTTCGTCTGTTTCAAGAAACTGCCGCCAAACGGCGATGTGCGAGGCGGCACATGCGATCTCGCCACGCACGGGCTGTTTTTTTTGATTAATTACGAATAAGTGTCGATTAACATCAGGCAGTTTCGCATCTTCGTCCTGCCCGTCGACGGCGCGGAAGATTTTGAATGGCAACCCTAGTTCAGCCATCTTTCGCGAAACTTCCGACAGTCGATCAGGGCGCCGCTTTAGGTTGATCAGGTAAGTATCCACAGAGTTCCTCGTTATTTAGAACTGGACAGTATCCAGTACCTTTATTTTTCCAGCTAGAGCTTGTGTGGCCAAAACCTTGATCGGACCAGATATTGTTAGGTACCCCTTAGGATACGACTTCAGGTTGTTGGTCAAGATCACTCATAGACGCCACATATCTGGTATTCACGAGGCATTCCCCACTTTCAGGCGCAACAACCCGTGACCGGACTACGAAAGCTATGTATCGCGTGGGCATATTGAGTGCGGAGTATTAAGCCCCAAGGACGTCACACCGTCTTGTCGTCAAATGTTTCCGGACACATCCATCAAGCGCTCAGGCTCATATAAGCGCGGGTCACGGCCTTGGCATCGAACTTTTCGGGGAAGTCGATCCTGAAGCGCTCCGGGTTGTCTGAGGCTTCCGTCATTCGGGCTGAAAGCGCTTCGATGTTATCGGGTGGTGACACGAGATTTTGTGTGGGCAGTATTTCAGCCGGCCCCGAGGGGCAATCCGTGCTGATGACGGGGACACCAAGGACAATCGCTTCGAGGATTGTCATGTTCAGCCCTTCATATTCCGACGATACAACCATGAATTTTGCCGCTTTGATCAACGGGAACGGGTTTTTCTGGAAGCCCACAAAATGCACGCGGTCCGCGATGCCCAAAGAATGCGCCAATGCTTTGGTTTCTTCCAGCAAGGGGCCGGTTCCGACAAGCAGCAGGTCATACGGGGTCTTTGCCTGCGCATATGCATGTAGCAGACGATCGTGGCGCTTGGCTTTTTTGAACTTGCCTACGTTGACGATATAGTCCTTCCGGGGCGGCACTGGTTCACCAGCCTGCTGTTGGATCAAAGCCGGTTCAACCGGGTTATAGATTGTGCGGGTCTCGAGCGATTTCCCAAACAGCGCCTGCATGTCCTCTTTGACGCCCTTGCTGACGCAGATACATTTTTTTCCGCTGTAGACGCAGCGCAGTTTTTCCAGCTCCGCGTTTTGCTGACCCCCCAGGGCATATTCATGTGACGCAGTGCTGTGCATGACAAAGTGAACATTCGGCAGTTGGCTGTGCGAGAGGATGAGATCAACTGGGAACAGATTAGAGAGAACGAGGTCAGGCACACCTATATGTTTTTTGACAAATCTGTCGAAAGCCATGGCTGCGACTTTGCCCCGGATTTTGCGCGGCAGTGAACGCCAAAGCCGATATGGAAACCTGTGAATTGGCACCTCAGGGTCGAGATCGTGATCGATGTCGTCTTTAAAAACAACGATATGTGCTTGGTGGCCCATGGCATTCATAGTGCGGGCCAAGGTCTGAACAACGCGCTCTGCACCACCGCCCTGTAGGCTGAAAACAGCGAGAACTATCGTTTTCATATATTCTTCTCCAATATGCGCTTTGGGCGTTGCATAGACCAAACGGTAGATAATGCGCACAGGCGTTGTGAAGTCCAGAACGGTTTTTGCAAGGATGCCGTGCTAAGGTGCCGTTATCTGTTCGGGACGTGTCCGGCGGCTGTGGCGGGGCCGGCCTTGGCGCGGCGGAACTGGCGCCAGATGTTTTTCCGATCCCTTGCACCCCTTCTTGTCGCAGCGCTAAAAAACCAGTTGTTAGTTACAAATGCAACCTTTAGGCAATCGCTAGTGGAACGCGAGGAGCCGAGTATGACTGTTGAAAAATATCCGACCCGTATGACCCAAGCCCCGTTTCTTCCCGGGGCCAACGCCGGTTATATGCCGGGCTTCGGGAATGATTTCGAGACAGAGGCGCTGCCGGATGCCTTGCCGCAAGGGATGAACAGCCCGCAAAAATGCAACTACGGGCTTTATGGTGAGCAGCTTAGCGGGACTGCCTTTACGGCGCCAAGCCATCAGAACGAACGTACCTGGTGCTACCGCATTCGCCCGTCGGTCAAACACTCGCACCGGTATCACAAGATTGATCTGCCGCTTTGGAAATCTGCGCCCAACATTGTCGCGGATGTCACGAGCCTTGGGCAATATCGCTGGGATCCGCTGCCGCACACAGACACGCCGCTGACATGGCTGACGGGGATGCGCACGATGACGACGGCGGGGGATGTCCATACGCAGGTCGGCATGGCGACCCATGTGTATCTTGTGAATGCCTCCATGGTTGATGCGTATTTCTATTCTGCCGACAGCGAGATGCTGATCGTCCCGCAGGAAGGTCGCCTTCGGTTTTCGACTGAACTGGGGATCATTGATCTCGCGCCGCAGGAAATCGCGATCATTCCGCGGGGGCTGGTCTACCGTGTCGAAGTGCTTGAAGGGCCGTGCCGCGGGTTCGTCTGCGAGAACTACGGCCAAAAGTTCGAGCTGCCAAATCGTGGGCCAATCGGGGCCAACTGCATGGCCAACCCGCGCGATTTCAAAGCACCCGTTGCCGCGTTTGAAGACCGCGAAGTCCCCTCTACCGTGACGGTGAAATGGTGCGGGGAATTTCATGAAACCAAGATCGGGCAGTCACCGCTTGATGTGGTGGCATGGCACGGGAACTACGCGCCGGTGAAATATGATCTGCGCACCTATTGCCCCGTGGGGGCGGTGCTGTTCGACCATCCTGACCCGTCGATCTTTACCGTTCTCACCGCGCCCTCCGGTGTCGAAGGGACGGCGAATATCGACTTTGTCTTGTTCCGGGAACGCTGGATGGTGGCGGAAGATACGTTCCGCCCGCCGTGGTATCACAAGAATATCATGTCCGAATTGATGGGCAATATTTACGGCCAGTATGACGCGAAGCCCAAAGGCTTTATTCCCGGCGGGATCAGCTTGCACAATATGATGCTGCCGCACGGGCCTGATCGCAATGCCTTCGAGGGGGCCTCCAACGCAGAGCTGACGGCCCAAAAGCTCGACAATACGATGTCGTTCATGTTCGAGACCCGCTTCCCGCAGCAACTCACGAAATTCGCCGGACAGGAGGCTCCCTTGCAGGATGATTACATCGATTGCTGGGCGGACATCGAAAAGAAGTTCGACGGGACCCCGGGCAAGAAATGAAGCGGGTCTCCGACCGGTGAAGGCACAACGTTGACCCGGCGCGGTGCCGCAGGGCGCAACAGGTATCAGGTGGGGTCGGGCAGGTGCCAAAGCACCGTTCGATCCGCAACAAATTCCCCAAAGTAAAAGGACAGGACCATGGCAAAAGCATTCGCATCCCAAGGGGATATGACAGAAAAGAAAGTCACCTTCGACGAAGTCGGCGAGGGCCTGTGGGCCTTCACCGCGGAAGGCGACCCGAATTCGGGCGTGATCATCGGCGATGACAGCGTCATGATTGTAGAGGCACAGGCGACGCCGCGTCTGGCCAATAAGGTCATCGAGAAGGTGCGCGAAGTCACCGACAAGCCGATCAGCCATGTGGTGCTGACCCATTATCACGCGGTGCGCGTGTTGGGGGCCTCTGCCTATGGGGCACAGCAGATCATCATGTCCGATGTTGCCCGCGCGATGGTCGAGGAACGCGGACAGGAAGATTGGGACAGCGAATTCCAACGCTTTCCCCGATTGTTCGAGGGGCATGAATCAATCCCCGGGCTGACTTACCCGACCACCACATTCAGCGACAGCATGACCGTCTATCTGGGCAAACGTCGCGTTGATATCAAACATATCGGCCGCGCCCATACGGCGGGTGATGCGGTGATCCATGTGCCGGATCAGAACGTCATGTTCACCGGCGACATCGTTGAGGATCACTCGGCCTGCTATTGCGGCGACGGATACTTCGGCGACTGGGGGCAAACGCTCGATAACATCAAGGCTTATGACGTGGATGCGATCGCACCGGGTCGGGGGGGCGCCTTGATCGGCAAAGACGCCGTTGAACGGGCGATTGAAAGCACGCGTGATTTCGTCGAAAGCACCTTCAAGCCGGCGCAGCGGGTCGCCATGAAAGGCGGCACGTTGAAAGAGGCATGGGATGCGGTGCGCGCGGAATGCGACCCGAGGTTCAAGGATTACGCGATCTACGAGCACTGCCTGCCGTTCAACGTCAGCCGCGCCTTCGACGAGGCCCGCGGCATCTGGCATCCGCGTATCTGGACAGACAAGCGCGATCTGGAAATGTGGGCGCAGTTGCAGGGCTAAGGCTAGGTCTGGGAGGGCAAACCATGGTCGATATGCGCTATGATCTCGCGTTCAAACTTTACCCCTACCAAAAGGGAGCGGATCAAGGTCTTGCCCCCCGGCGTCACCCTGTGGTGATCGTCGGGGGCGGGCCCATCGGGATGGCGCTGGCGCTTGATCTTGGGCGTAAGGGCACGCCTGTTGTGGTATTGGACGATCATGAAGGGGTCGGACAGGGCAGTCGCGCCATCTGTTTTGCGAAACGCACGCTCGAGATCTGCGACCGCCTTGGCGCGGGCAAAGCGATGATCGACAAGGGCGTTCAGTGGAACGTCGGCAAAGTGTTTCATGGCGATGAGCGGGTGTTCGAATTCAATCTGCAACCCGAAGACGGCCATAAGGCTCCGGCGTTTATCAACCTGCAACAGCCCTATTTCGAGAAATACCTCGTGGATGAAATCCGTGTGGCGCAATCTGACGGCGCGCCCATTGAAATCCGCGGGCGCAACGCGGTCACGGGTGTGACACCGCAGGGCGATCACGTGGTGCTGGATATCAACACACCCGACGGCCCCTACCAGCTTGAGGCCGACTGGCTGGTCGCTTGCGATGGCGCACGGTCTCCCACGCGCGAGATGCTGGGCCTGAGCTTTGAGGGCCGCGTGTTCGAGGATAATTTCCTGATTGCTGACGTGAAGATGAAGGCCGATTTCCCGACCGAACGCTGGTTCTGGTTCGAGCCGCCCTTCAAAGACAGCGGCGCGTCGGCGCTTTTACACAAGCAGCCGGACGATATCTGGCGGATCGATTTCCAGCTGGGATGGGACATTGATCGCGCCAAGGAACTGAAGCCCGAAAATATCCGCGCCCGCGTGGATGCCATGTTGGGCGAGGGGGCGGAGTACGAGCTCGAATGGACCTCGATCTACACGTTCCAATGTCGGCGTATGGAGAAGTTTCGCCACGGCAGGGTGCTCTTTGCGGGCGACAGCGCGCATCAGGTCTCACCCTTCGGGGCGCGGGGGGCCAACTCTGGTGTGCAGGACGCAGACAATTTGGCCTGGAAACTTGATCTGGTGATCAAGGGCTTGGCACCCGACCGCCTGCTGGACAGCTATTCGCAAGAACGGGTCCACGGGGCTGACGAGAATATCCTGAACTCCACCCGCGCAACGGACTTTCTCACCCCGAAGACAGAGATGAGCAAGATTTTCCGTAATGCGGTGTTGAGCCTCGCACACCGTCACGCATTTGCACGGCCCTTGGTGAATTCCGGTCGTTTGTCTGTGCCATGTGTCTATGATGGGCTGTCACTGAACGGCCCCGATGCGCTGAATGGCCCCGCGACAAGCCGTGTCGGCGCCACCTGCAACGACGCGCCCTTGAGGGACGGCTTCTTGCTGGATGTAGTGGGCGGCGTGTTCACTGTTCTGGCGATCAATACCGGCCCGCCCGCGCTGGCCGAGGTCGACGGGGTCACGGTAAACACCGTCACGCTGAACACGCAAACCGACGATCCCAGCGGAGCCATTGCGGCACGCTACCTCGGCGACACGCCCTGCGGCATCTACCTGATCCGCCCGGACCAGCATGTCGCCGCACGGTGGGCCCGCGCAAGCGCCGCAGACATCCGGTCAGCCGTAAGCATCGCAACAGGAAAGGGGCAGTAACGATGGGGCTCAACCTTCAACCGAACATCAAGGATCCGGACGGGTTCTATGATGAATTGCTGTGCGCACATGAAGGGCGAAGCAAGGACGAAAGCGACGCATTCAACGCCCGCCTGATCCTCATCCTCGCGAACCATATTGGTGACAGAGAAACCCTGCGCGCCGCATTGGCCGCCGCCAGATAGGGGCGTCTGCCGTCTGAAGCCGCGTCGAGGTTTGAGATGCTATCCCTGATGTTCGTTGTCGCCGGCGAGAGCGGAGACAGTTCTTGTTTAGTGAGCCGCGTTCCCTGTTTCGCCTTTGGATTCTCAAGGGTCGTTGCGACGGTTTCCGCTATCTCAGTTTCATCAGTTCTTCCCTGAAGGCTTCAGTCGGCGTTTTCCATCCCAGGCACTTTCTGGGGGTGCCGTTCAAGCGGTCACAAATCGACTTCATATCTCGATTTGTGAGCGCGGCCACGGGCGCATCTCTGGGCAAATAACGCCGCGCACGTTTGTTCAGGTTTTCGACGGAACCCTTCTGCCACGGCGCTTGCGGGTCACAGAACATGGGGTAATCGCTCTGTCACTCCGCGTTTCGTCATGGCATCGAAATGTTTTTTCTCCGGTATGATCCAGAGCGTGATCCGAAAGGGTCTTGTTCGAAGCAACAGATGGAGATTGAGCATGGGCCAGTACATAGGGCTTGACGTTTCGTTGAAGGATACCGCGATCTCAATCCGAGAAGACGGCAAAAGAATATGGCGCGGGAAATGTCCCTCCGACCCGGGAATTATTGCGCAGGCGGTTCGGAAGCATGCGGACGACCCCCTGAGCGTCGTTTTCGAAACTGGCCCACTCGCCACTTGGTTCTTTCATGCCTTAACGGGGGAAGGACTCCGGGCGATCTGCATTGAGGCGCGGCATGCTCAGAAAATTCTGGGTGAGACGCTGAACAAGACCGATGCAAACGATGCTGAGGGATTGGCCAAACTTGCCGAAACCGGCTTCTATAAGGCTGTCAGGGTCAAGTCGTTCGAAGCGATGCTGATCCGGTCATTGGTTGCAGCCCGCACCCAACTCTTGGCCATCACGACACAATTGACCAATCAGATCCGTGGTTTGATGAAGACTTTCGGTCTTGTCGTGCCCAAGAGCAAAGGCCGGGTGTTCATAGAAAAGGTTAACGATCTACTGGACGGACACGTCGAGTTGAAAGGGATCATCTATCCGCTGCTTGAAGCTTGGCAAGCTGTCAGGGAGCGGGCGTCTACGCTCAGCCGCCAGCTCTTGTTGGCGGCGCGACAGTGCCAAAGCACGCGTTTGCTCATGACGATACCAGGCGTTGGGGCGATCACAGCAGTTTCCTATGTGGCCGCTATCGAAGACCCGAAGAACTTTCCGAAGTCCCGATCTGTCGGCGCATGGCTTGGCCTCACTACACGCCGATACCAATCGGGAGAGATGGATTTTAACGGCCACATCTCTCGAAGGGGGGATCAACGATTGCGTGGGCTCCTCTACGAGGCTGCGACCTCGTTGCTTACGAGGACACGAGCCGAAACGGTCAGTGATCTAAAAACCTGGGGGCTTCAATTGCGCGAACGCCTTGGCTTCAAGCGGGCGGCGGTCGCCGTTGCTCGCAAACTCGCCGTCATCATGCATTCCATGCTGAAGACCGGTCAAACCTTTATTCCAACGCGCGAGGAACTCGCCTAATGCATTGTCCCTCGCACACCGAGCTCAGCGCATCATAACTTGATGCGAGGAGGCGTCCCTGTCGTGGACGGAGGTCAGGCCAATCCGAAAGACGTGGCAGCAGCTATTACAGACTGCGTGCAAAACAATGGAAGGCTTCACCTGCGGAACCCAAAATGCGGCAGCCAAGTGCTGACCGCGGAGACAACCATGCCCCGGACACACGCATGACCTCGATAACATAAACGTGCTGAGAGCGAACTGAGCAAGAACCGGAGGCCGAAATGCTCTAAAGGCATTTCGATAGGCCGTGCTTTTGCATCAAGGCTTGACTGCGGCCTTGCGATTAGACAACCAC
>NZ_CP160852.1 GCF_040790665.1 Sulfitobacter pontiacus
TGGTCACACTGGAAGCCTCCAAGCGTCAGCGGGGCTATTGGGTGGAGCCTCAGCAGCTGGCGATGTTCAGATGATAGCGTGACGGACTCGCACAAGCCTCTTGACTGGCCAGCAACGCCGCCCGCATGTCCTTAGGACATGCGGGCGGCGTTGCTGCTTTTTAGCTGAGTAAATCTCGTCATTGTAGTGCGGCTGAAAAGTATAGTAATTATACCATTTTCAACATATATTGCCCGTCATGAAGTTCGAGTATGACCCCGACAAAAGCGCCGCGAACCGTGAAAAGCACGGGATCGACTTTGATGAGGCCCAGGCCCTCTGGGATGATCCTTATCTGATCGAGGCCCCTGCCAACGTCACGGATGAGCCACGCTTTCTGGCGGTTGGCATGATCGGGGCCAGACACTGGACGGCTGTCTACACATACCGGAGCGACCGGGTGCGGATCATCTCCGTGCGCCGCGCTCGCAAGCAGGAGATTGACCACTATGAAGGCGACTGAATTCGACGAACGCTTCGACGCGGGCGAAGACATGTCCGCCCATGTCGATTGGACAAAGGCGCGCCGCCTCAATGTCGAGGCCAAGCGGGTGAACGTGGATTTCCCGACCTGGGTCGTTGCCGGTCTGGACCGGCAGGCCCAGAAGCTCGGCATCACCCGTCAGGCATTGATCAAGATGTGGATCGCTGAACGCCTAGAGTGAGGCGCGCGCTGGCCCGATCGCGCCGGGCTTTTCGCCAAATAAATCAATACGCCCTTGGATAAAGCTTTGCCTGCTGACATGAATAAACCATGAGCCTGATCAAGTCGAAAAAACGCGTAGCCGATCATGGCGAAGTATTCACTCCAGAATGGATGGTGGATGCTATGCTTGATCTGGTGAAAGAAGAGTCGGAACGGATCGACTCGCGGTTTCTGGAACCTGCCTGTGGCAGTGGCAATTTCCTTGTGAAGGTCCTCAAGCGGAAGCTCTGCGCAGTCGAATTGAAATTCGGGAAATCCGAATTTGAAAAGCGGCAATACGCGCTGCTTGCCCTTATGTGTGCTTATGGGATTGAGCTTCTGGAAGACAACATTATCGAATGCCGCGCCAACATGCTCGAAGTGCTGGCCGATTACCTACGGATCGACGAGACCGACGATCTATACAGGGCCGCCTCCCATGTGCTGTCACTGAATCTGATCCAGGGCGATGCCCTGTCGATGAAGGGACATGACGGCGCACCAATCACCTTTTCCGAATGGGGATATCTGGGCAAGGGCAAGTTCCAGCGGCGGGATTTCCGGCTGGACGTATTGACCGGCTCTTCGGCCTTCAGCGCCGAAGGAACCTTGTTTTCTCACCTCGGCAAGCATGAGATTTTTACCCCGACAAAGACCTACCCGCCGATGACCGTTCGTGATCTGGCCGCACGGGGCGATAACCCGCAGGAGGCCGCATGAATATTGAAGAGGGCTTTGCCCTACGCGGGCGCAACCCAGATGTCCTGACCTGTATCTCGAACCTGTCGAACGACGAGGTGTTCACCCCGCCGGAATTCGCCAACCGGATGCTGGACACCGTGTCGGCGTCTTGGGCGGCAGATCATGATGGCGCAGATATCTGGGCCAACCGAACCGTGAAGTTTCTTGATCCCTTCACAAAGTCAGGTGTGTTCCTGCGAGAGATCACAAAGCGTCTGATCACAGGACTGGAAAACGAAATTCCGAACCTTCAGGAGCGGGTTGACCACATCCTGACCCAGCAAGTTTTTGGAATTGGAACCACTCAGTTAACAAGCTTGATGGCGCGGCGCAGTCTCTATTGCTCGAAGTTCGCTAACGGGAAACACTCCGTGACGCGTCGGTTCAACAGCGAAGTTGGGAACATCTGGTTCGAGCGGACAGAGCACACATGGACCTCGCAAGATAAGTGCAAATATTGCGGGGCCAGTAAGGCGACGCTGGATCGTGGCGTAGATCGGGAAAGTCACGCTTATGCGTTCATACACACAGACAACATCAAAACTCGGATCGCCGAGCTGTTTGGAGGCGACATGCAATTTGACGTGATCATCGGAAACCCGCCTTATCAGTTGGATGATGCTGGGCATGGGCGCAGCGCCTCACCAATTTATCATCGTTTCGTAGAGCAGGCCAAAGAGCTCGATCCGCGATATCTCGTAATGGTGATTCCGTCACGCTGGCTTGGCGGTGGGAAGGGCCTAAACCAGTTTCGCAGCACAATGCTGACTGATGATCGTGTTCGCAAGTTAGTCGATTATGAGAACGCACAGGAAGTATTTCCAGGCGTCGATTTTGCAGGTGGCGTGTGCTACTTCTTGTGGGACCGAGACTCACATGGACAGTGTGAGGTAACCAATGTCATCGGTGAAAATCATGTTGTCGCTTCTCGACCCTTGGATGAATTTCCTACTTTTGTTCGAAACAGCGCAGCCGTCTCAATTGTTCGGAAAGTACTGAGCGTGAACGAACAAAGAATGAGCGAGCAAGTGTCAAGTCGGAAGCCCTTCGGAATCGCCACAAACATACGGCCAGAAAAATCTGGTGACCTAATTTTAAGATGGGAAAAGGGTGAAGGTCCATATCCTACAAATAAGGTTACGGTGGGTAACGATATTGTAGAGAAGTGGAAGGTTATCACCTCTTATGTTGCTTATGACCATGCCGGAAACCCCGGTAAGGATGGTCGTCGCCGTGTTCTTTCCAAAATTGACATCCTTCCACCACGCACAATTTGCACCGAGACATACTTAGTGATTGGCGCATTTGAAACAAAGAGCGAGGCAGAAAATCTTGTTAAGTACATGAAAACAAGATTCTTTCGTTTCCTTATGTCCCAATTTATGTACTCTCACCATCTCACAAAAAATGCATATAGTTTTGTCCCAATACTGGATGCGCAAACGACTTGGGATGATAAAATGCTGGCTGATCGCTATGATCTTACTGAAGATGAAGTGCTTTTTATTGCAACTAAAATCAGGCCTTTTGAGAAAACATGAAAGCAATATCCAAACGGTGCTTTGCGCCTATCGTACCCAACAACTATGAACAAGAATAGAAAGATTTTTGAAATATGGTCAGCCACCCTATAATTGGTCCATTTGGTATTTTTCTTGAGGCAGAAGTTGCACCAAAATCGCAAAGTCGCTTTGAGGGGAGATACCATAAAGCATCTGGGGTCTTGGTAACTCCCGGTAGTCCCGTTGAGTATCAGACCCAACCAAACAAATGGGGCTCTGAATTAAGAGTATATTTCAATGACCCGGGCCTTGCTGCCTCGCTGGACGTTAGCGGCGTTCATGTCGAGTTTCCGCGCGCAGGCTATAAAGCGGGAGAGTACAAATTCAGGGCAAACAAAAACAATTTATGGTGGGCATTGGTTGAAAAACATGGCCTCCGTCTCGGTTTGAACTGAATCGAAGAACCTGATTGGTTATGAACAGTCCAACCATCGACGACATCCTGTCCCCAAAGCCGGAAGCGCGTCCGCGCATCTATGCTTATTCCATCGCGGATGAGACCCATGAAGGCCTGCTAAAGGTCGGCCAGACCACACGGGATGTAAAACGGCGGGTAGCTGAACAGTTGCGCACGGCGGCAATCACCAACTTCCGAATTGAGCTGAACGAACCCGCTGAGCGCGAGGACGGCACCATCTTTACTGATCATGAGGTACGCGCCGCGCTGACCCGTAAAGGGATCGAGAACACAAGCCTGGAATGGATGCGCTGCACCCTGGCCGATGTCCATACTGTGCTGACAGAGCTGCGCACTGGCCTGCGGTTTAGCGGCACGCACCATCAAACCTTTCCCATGCGCCGGGAACAGGCAGAGGCCGTCAGGCAGACCCATGCCTACTATCATTCCCGCTTGGAAGAGGACATGCACGCCGTTCCACGTTTTTTGTGGAACGCCAAAATGCGCTTCGGCAAGACCTTCACCTCGTATCAGCTCGCCAAGAAGATGGGGGCGAAACGCGTGCTGGTAGTAACCTTCAAGCCAGCCGTTGAAGACGCTTGGCAAAGCGATCTGGAAAACCACGCGGATTTTGACGGCTGGCAGTATCTGTCAGTCAAAACCGGCGGCGACCCGACACAGATCGACCGGAACAAACCGGTCGTCTATTTCGGCTCGTTTCAGGATCTTCTGGGCCGCGATGCACGCGGCAACATCAAGGCCAAGAACGAATGGCTCCACACCGAAAACTGGGACCTAGTCGTCTTTGACGAATACCATTTCGGCGCATGGCGCGAGACAGCGAAAGAGTTGTTCGCTGGGGAAGAAGATGAGATCGCCCGCGAGGAAGCCCGGCTTGAAGACGCCAAAAAGCTGAAGGACCGGATCGCGGACCTGCAAGAGCCGCTGGAACCTGAAACCGAATTTTTGCCAATCACGACAAAGGCCTATCTCTATCTGTCAGGGACGCCATTCAAGGCCCTGTCCACGGGCGAGTTCATCGAAGAGCAGATTTTCAACTGGACCTACACCGACGAGCAACGGGCAAAAGCGGCCTTTGCTACCGCTCACCCAGATCAGTGGAACCCTTACGGTTCCCTGCCGCAGATGAGGCTATTGACCTATCAGATGCCCGACGAGCTGCTGGCCATTGCCAGCGCCGGAGAGTTTGACGAGTTCGATCTGAACGAGTTCTTTGCCGCCACGGGGACCGGAAGCAAAGCGCAGTTCAAGCACAAGAGTGACGTTCAAAAATGGCTGGACATCATCCGAGGACAGTATGCACCAGGCGCGGTAGATAGCCTGAAGACCGGAACGCGACCACCGTTCCCCTATTCTGACGTGCGGCTTTTGCCCTACCTGCAACACTCGTTCTGGTTTTTGCCGAACGTGGCGGCCTGTCACGCAATGGAAAACCTACTGACTGAGCGCCAGAACACGTTCTGGCATGAGTACAAGGTCATCAGCGCCGCCGGGGCGGCCGCCGGGATAGGGCTTGAAGCGCTGCCTCCCGTGCGACGGGCGATCGGAAGCGGCTTCGATAGCAAGAGCATAACCTTGTCGTGCGGTAAGCTGACTACGGGTGTCACGGTCAAGCAGTGGTCCTCCATCCTCATGCTGCGAAACCTGAAATCTCCCGAGACATATTTTCAGGCGGCATTCCGGGTGCAGTCGCCATGGTCCATCAAGAACCCCAACGGGGACAACCCGCATGAAGAAGAAATCCTGAAGCCCGTGTGCTTTGTGTTCGACTTCGCGCCAACGCGCGCCCTGCGGCAGTTGTCCGAATACGGGATCGGCCTGTCACCCAACGAAGCGAACCCTGAGAACGCAGTGAAAGAGCTTGTGTCGTTTCTGCCGGTGCTCGCCTATGACGGCGCGAACATGTACCAGGTTGACGCGGGCGGTATCCTCGACATCGCAATGGCGGGGACATCTGCGACACTGCTGGCCCGGAAATGGGAAAGCGCCCTGCTGGTCAACGTGGATAATGAAACCCTTCGCAAGATCATGGATAACCCTGAAGCGATGGCCGCTGTTGAACGCATCGAAGGCTGGCGTGCCTTGGGCGACAACGTCATTGAGACCATTATCAACAAGAGCGAGAAGGTCAAAGACCTGAAGGCAAAGGCCAAAGAGCGCGACCTGACCCCAAAAGAAAAGAAAGAGCTCTCCGCTGAAGAGAAGGAATACAAGTCCGCTCGAAAGTTGGTCCAGGAAAAACTGATCAAGTTCGCCACTCGCATTCCTGCGTTCATGTACCTGACAGATTTCCGTGAAAACACCCTTCAGGATGTGATCACCAAGCTCGAACCCGAGCTATTTCGGACGGTTACCGGCCTGACAGTCCAAGATTTTCATCTCCTGGTTCGACTTAAAGTATTCAACACAGAACAGATGAATCAGGCGGTCTTCGCCTTCCGCCGATACGAAGACGCCTCATTGAATTACACTGGGATTGATAGTCATGAAGGCCTGTCAAGCTACGGCTTGTACAACACTGTTGTTGCCCGAGAATAACAGCACTGGCGTCAGTTTCTTGGGCAGGCAGTCGCAAGATTTACTTTTCTAGGGGATAAGATGAGACGCTTCAAAATCGACGCCGAAACCCTTCCAGACCTTCCGGGGATGATGCTTGTCACGGTCGAAGCCCTGAAAGACCTTGGCGGCTCAGCGACAATCCAAGAGCTGGATGAAAAGGTGATTGAACTGGAAGGCGTGACCGAGGCCGAACAAGCTTTCACCATGCCGCGCGACGAGAACCGCACGCGGGTAAATTACTACTTAGCATGGGCACGCACCTATCTGAAACGCGGTGATGCACTGAACAACTCCAAGCGCGGAGTCTGGGCATTGACCGAGACGGGCTCCGCAATCTCTAATCTCAACGCGACACAGGCAATCTACGATCAGGTAACACAGGAAGAGCGCGAACGCGCGCGTCTGAAGCGTCTAGCCGCCAAGAAAGCCGACGCCAACCGGGGTGAAGAAATCGAAGTCATGGCGGATGACGGCCCAGTTGATGAAGAAGACTGGAAGTCAGCTCTCTTGGCGGTTCTTGGAAAGATAGCCCCGGATGGCTTCGAGCGCTTGGCGCAGCGCCTCCTACGCGAGGCAGGCTTCACCAAGGTTGAGGTGCGAGGCAAGTCTGGTGATGGCGGGATCGACGGTGTCGGCGTGCTGCGGGTTAATCTCGTGTCATTCCAAGTTTATTTCCAGTGCAAGCGCTGGAAGGGAAGCGTAGGGTCAAAGGAAATCCGCGACTTTCGTGGGGCGCTGCAAGGGCGAGCTGACAAAGGGCTGTTCATCACTACCGGACATTTCACCAGCCAGGCGTCGGATGAGGCAACACGCGACGGCGCGATTGCGATTGACCTGATCGACGGTGACCGGCTCTGCGAGCTGTTGAAGGAAAACCGGCTAGGCGTAGACACGGAAATGATAGAACAGGTACAAATTCAGCCTGATTGGTTTCAAGGCATCTAGCAGACAGAAACGGTCCAAAACTGCAAAAGTTTTGCCCGAGGGTTTTGTCACGCTTGTCAGCTGGCTGTTGGGCGAACGAGGAAGCAGGTCAAAAAAGACCGTTTTCGACATCATAAATTGTGTCTGCCTCTCCTATTCTTCCGCCAAATCACTCCGCGCATCGCGGATAATCATCCACGACGAATGCAGGAACAGCCCTGCAATGGCGAAAGCAACAATCAGGTCGGGCCAGGCGCTGCCGAGCCAAGCGACCAGCCCAGCGGCGATTACTACGGCGAGATTGCCGATGGCGTCGTTGCGCGAAAAAAGCCAGACGGCCCGCATATTGGCATCCCCCTTGCGGTGCTTCAGCAGCGGCAGCACCGCGAGAATGTTCACGATCAGCGCCCCTACAGCGAAGGCTCCCATCAACCCGGCTTCGGGCGTCGTCTGGTTGAGAACGCGCCAAAACGTGCTGCCGACAACGCCAAGCCCCAGAAGCCCCAAAAACACGCCCTGGATCATCGCGGATCGTGCCCGCCATGTCAGGCTCCAGCCGATGGCGAGCAGGCCCAAGAAGGTGATCGCACCGTCCCCGAGGAAATCGAGCGCATCCGCTTTCAGTGCCTGCGATCCGGACAGGAACCCACCGAACATCTCGACTACGCCGTAGCCGAGATTGAGCAGGACCACGATCCAGAGCGCGCGGCGATAGCTTGGGTCCTTGTAGGCCGGATCGGACGATGTATCACCGTCCTCCATCTTCTCGAAACCGTAGCCGGTGGCGTCGAGGGCGGGCTGCACTTTCGGCAGGTCGGCCTCCGCGATCCGCAATGTCATGACATGGGTGGCAGCCGATACTTTCACATCGCCTTCGGCCACACCCGCCGACCGGGCCGCGCGTTCGATCTCGGCGGCGTCCTTGGCGCAGTCCATGCCCTGCACCCGCATCCGGATCGGCGAGGATGCTGTTGGAAATGTGCTGTTCTCGGCCTGGTTCATGTGTAATTCTCTTCAAGTTAACGGGCGAAAGATGTCGCCAATAACGTATCAGTGGATAATGATATGACGGCGAGAGACATTCAAGACGATCTTTCGGCATCCAACGCCCTGGAGCTGAGGGCAAAGCTCTTCCGGGGCTTAAGTGATCCAAGCCGCCTTGCCATCCTTAATGCGCTGGTATCGGGCGAACGCAGCGTACAGGAAATCGTCGCTCACTCGGGCTTGGGGCAGCCCAATGTCTCGAACCATCTGCGATGCCTGCTCGACTGCGGGCTGGTCAGCCGCCGCACCGAAGGTCGATTTGTTCGGTATCGCCTGGCAGACAGGCGGGTCGCCAGCCTGATCCACGATGCGGATCGGCTTCTTGCTGCGACGGGGGCCGGGATCGACACCTGCGAGCGCTACACAGAATAGTCGCTTATCCGTGCCGCTCCTCGCCATGCCCGCGCCCGCCGAACTCGGACGGGTCATCGCAGGCGTGGCGCGCGCATTCCAGCTCCAGCGTCGTGTGCTCGATGTCAAAGCGGTCGGCCAGTGCGGTTTTGATCCGGTCCTTCAACGCGTCGGCTTCGCTCCAGCGACCCTCGGCGATGACGATATGGGCGTCCAGCGCGGCGCGGTGTTCGTCCATCTGCCAGAAGTGCGCATGGTGAATCCCGGTCACGCCGTCAATGCCGCGCACGGTATCGAGGACGGCCTTTGTCTCTAATTCGGGCGGCGAACCCAACATCAGGATACGGATCACGGGGCCGATCTCGCGGAAAGATTGCCAGAGGATGTAGCCCGCAATCAGCACGGTCACGAGCGGGTCGATCAGCCGCCAGTCAAAGAGTAGGATCAAGGTGCCCGCAACGATAACGGCGACTGAGCCGAGCGCGTCGGCCACGTTATGCAGGAACGCCGCGCGGATGTTCACGCTGGATTTCGACATGGCGTAGGTCAACGCGGCGGTCGCTGCGTCCACGATCAGCGCAATGCCCGCGATGATGACGATGAGCCAGCCCTCGACGGGTTGCGGGTCGGCAAAGCGCATCGCCGCTTCATAGAGCAGGTAGAGTCCGATCACGATCAGCGTGGTGTAATTAATGAGCGCGGCCACGACCTCAACCCGGCCATAGCCAAAGGTCATCTCCGCGTCTCGTGGCCGCCGCGCGATCTTGCGCGCGCCGAACGCAATGATGAGCGATATCGCGTCTGAGAAGTTGTGCAGCGCATCTGCAATCAACGCGAGCGAGCCGGACAAGATACCGCCGACGATCTGCGCGACCGTCAGGCCAATGTTGACAGCGATGGCGGCGACGACCCGGCGGTCGCCTGCTTCAGGATCGACGTGGTGATGGTGACCGTGCCCCATGTTGCAAAACCCTTTCGATTCGTCTTGGTTCCAGATAGATACGATCTACAGCGACTGTAGGTTCAAGGGGTAACATGAAGGAATATTCTATCGGGCAGATGTCTCGCCGGACGGGCGTAAAGGTGACGACGATCCGCTATTACGAAAGCCGGGGGTTGATCCCGTCGCCAGCGCGCACGACAGGCGGGCAGAGGCGCTACGATGAGGCGGCGCTCGAACGGCTCGCCTTCCTGCGCCACGCACGGGAACTGGGCTTTGGTCTCGAAGATATTGCCGATCTGATGGCTTTGGCCGAAGCGCCTGCCGAAGACTGTGCCCCCGCCCATGAGATCGCGCGCAAACAACTCGCGGCGGTAGACCGACGCCTGACTATTCTCGCGCAGCTTCGCCAAGAACTCGCACGGATGGCTGAGGCAGACGATCCAGGGCGGGCCGGGGAGTGCCGCGTCATTGAGGTTCTGGGGGATCACCGGCTCTGTATCGGCGCGCATGAAGCGTAAGGGAAAAACGGTGGGTGAGGCTGATGGTCGAAAACACGCACATTGATGGCCGCGACGGAATGTATCGCAGCTTGCAGCTTGCAAATATCCATATACCCCATGTAGGTATTCGGCATGGGTTTGATCCGACTTCTTCTCGTCGTCATAGCAACGCTGTCCGCTTCGGTTTCTGGAGTGATGGACGCAGGCCATGCGGCTATTGTGGAGCATGGCCACGCATCCGCAGAAATGGCCAACGATAAACCGGTTTGCTGTTCGGAAAGCTCTGAGCGCTCCCAAACCTGCCATGTCCTGCCTGCGTTGGTTCCTGGTACAGACGACCATGATGCCGGTCCCGCTACTTGCGAGGATGTATTCTTCGGTGCTGGCCTGCTGCTGACAGGTATTGAGCCTTCCGGCCCTCTTGATCCACCCCGCGTGGTGTGATGCCCTTCTGCGTCCATCGGGATGCAGCATCCAAATCTGCAATCACACCAGAACGGGCTTTGCCCGTGCGTAATCCTATCGAGAGGAAAAGACATGAAACCGATCAAGACACTACTCGCCTTCACGCCCGCCGCCGCACTTGCGCTTAGTCTCGCCTCATTTGGCGCAGCTGGTATGGCCCACGCTGATAATCATTCCGGCTTGGCCGATCACGGCACGATGCACGTGACCAAAAGCCCGACCTGTGGCTGTTGCGGTGCCTGGGTCGCCTTGGCGCGCGAGGAAGGCTTTGACATTGAGGTCACGGACACCCGCGATGTCACCAGCGTGAAGCTGGAAAACGATGTGCCAGGCACGATGTGGTCCTGCCATACCGCGATGATCGACGGCTATGTGGTCGAAGGCCATGTGCCGTTCGCGGCACTAGCGAAACTGCTGGAAGAACGTCCCGAGATTGCCGGTATCGCGGTTCCAGGAATGCCCGGTGGCTCCCCCGGCATGGGGAACGATCATACCGCGCGGTACGATGTGCTGGCCTTCGGTGGCGACGCAGGTGAGGGCGAGGTCTTCTATCAGGCCGGTCTGTGAATCGGATTGTAGCGCTCGGTTTGGGGGCAGCGGTTCTTGCGGGAGCCGCTGCCCTCGCCTTCGGGTGGGGCACCTCGGCACCGGCCCAGACCGTGCTGATGCCGTCCGACCCGGACGTGGTGGCACTGGGACAGGCGGTCTACGTCGAGAACTGCGCCTCGTGCCACGGTGCGAACCTCGACGGTCAGCCGAACTGGCGGTCGCCCGGCCCGGACGGGCGGCTCCCTGCACCGCCGCATGATGAAACCGGGCATACGTGGCACCATGACGGCGACACGCTGTTTCAGCTGACCAAATACGGGACCGGGGCTTTGATCGGCGATCCTGACTACCAATCCAATATGCCGATCTATGAAGGCGTCCTGACGGATGAAGAGATCATCGCTGTCCTCAGCTACATCAAGTCAACATGGCCGCAGGACATCCGCGACCATCACGACGCATTGGCGAACAGACAGTGACGCCTGGCACGCTGGCCGTCTCAATGATGTTCTGCCAAAGACGAGCGCTCGACTAAAAATTTACCGTGACGCCTTTTGTAAAAGCCCGATCAGCTCATCGAACTTGGCGCGCTGTTCTTCCGGGTCGCCGCTTTCGATCGCAGCCTCGACGCAGTGCTCCGCGTGTTGTTCGAGGATCAGCTTTTCGACCCCAAGAACCGCAGACCGGATCGCCGCCGTCTGCGCCAGAATGTCCATGCAGTAACGGTCGCTTTCGACCATTTTGGCGACCCCACGCACCTGTCCTTCGAGCCGTGACAGACGGTCCAGCGTTTTATCCTTGTTGGCCTTCATGCGGCGGCGCTCCCTTTTTTGGAACCTTTGGCTGACATTTTCGTTGTATACCCCATATGGGTATATTGAAGAGGCAGACAATGGCACATCAGGACGACACTACAATGGTTTCGCACAACGCGCATCATGATAGCAAAACCGGCAAAGGCAGTGGCTATGGCCGGTTCTTTGCAATGATCGGCACGTCGACAGTGGTGATGTATGGCCTGATGTATCTCAACACATATGCCCTCGATCACGTCTTCTTCTCGCAGACGCGAATGTGGATGGCGCTCTACATGGGCGGGATGATGGCGATCATCATGCTCGCTTTCATGCTGGGCATGTATTCCAACCGGAAAACCAACATCGCGATCTTTGCAGGCGCAGCCATCGCATTTGCCGCCGGGATTTACCTCGTTCGGTCGCAGGACACGGTGGGCGACGTGGCGTGGATGAAAGCGATGATCCCGCACCATTCCATCGCGATCCTGACCAGCGAACGAGCCAATATTTCCGACCCTCGGGTACGCGAGCTGGCCGATGCAATCATCGAGGCACAGCGCAGCGAGATCGCGGAAATGCAGCGATACATCGCAGACATTGAAGAAAATGGGGATGCGGCCCCCGGCACATCTCGAACAGAACCCTGAGACAAAGGAAGCCAATCATGCCAAAGGATACTCGCGACGTTGCAAACGTAACGACCGACCCTGTCACCGCCGCGACCGGAAAGACTGCCGTTCTCTACCGCATGGCACTGCCGAACCATCTGTGTCCGGCAGGGCAGAAAGCGCGCTGGCTTCTGAAGTCCAAAGGCTATGATGTCGATGATCGACTGTTCCGCGAGCGCCCCGAAGTGGATGCGTTCAAAGAGGAATATGGCGTCCCTACGACCCCGCAAGTGTGGATCGAAGGTAAGCGCGTCGGTGGCTATGATGCCCTGCGCCAGAAGCTCACCGATTACGATCCCGACGCGACGACCTACACGCCGGTGATCTACCTCTTCGCGGTCGCCGCCGCGACGGCGCTCGCGCTGTCCATCAGCTTTCTCGGCACGATCTCGTGGCAGACGCTCGGTTGGTTCATCTCCGTCTCGATGATCCTGCTGGGTATGCAGAAATTGCGCGACATCGAAGGCTTCACGACGATGTTCCTCAACTACGACCTGCTCGCGCGGAAGTGGGTGCCCTATGCCTATGTCTATCCGTGGGTTGAGACGGGGGCAGGTATCCTGATGACGGGCATGCTGCTGACCCCGCTTGCCGCTCCTGCGGCGCTTTTTATCGCCACGGTGGGTGCCGCAAGCGTGATCAAGGCCGTCTATATCGACAAGCGGGAACTGAAATGCGCCTGCGTGGGCGGCAACTCGAACGTGCCGCTCGGGTTCGTGAGCCTCACCGAAAACCTGATGATGATGGGCATGGCCATCGTCATGCTAGTCCAGATCATAGTCTGAAGCCGGTTTGAGCAAAAAAGGCTTTGATTTGTCGCACGAAGCGCCGACCCTGAAAACGCCCCATTATCGTAATTGAACCGCCACGCAATAAAGCCCCCGTCTGCTGACGGGGGCTCCGATCATTTGCCCGCGCTTGCCGTTACTCTGCCGCCATCCGCTCAAACTGTGCGGTGCGGTCCATGATGTAATCCACGGCCTTCTGCGCCTCAGATGCGGCGCGGAATATCGCGCGGCTGTCTTCTTTCATCGCCTCCAGCCAGCCTTCGACATAGGCCGCGCTCTGGTCGAATTCAGGCTCCACCCCAATCTGCGCGCAAAGCATGCAGTTTCCGATCTCTGCGACCAGCTCCTCGAAGGCGTAGGCCTTACGGTCATTGAACCGGACCAAACGGTCCAGCCGCTTTGTCGCCCCTGTCCAGTGGGTCAGCTCATGCGCCAATGTGCCATAATATCCGGCCACCCGGTGAAACGTCCCAATCGGCGGCATGTGGATGCGGTCGGTCTTGATGTTGTAATAGGCGCGCGGCTCCTCGGTCACGTCGATCTGCGCGCCGGACGCGGGAAAGAAGGCCTCCAACGCGGGGTCGGCCATGGTGCCAAGATCACGGGGCGGATCGGGCAAGATGTAGAATTCAGCGGGCAAGCCCTCGATCTGGTCCGCGTTGAACACGCGGTAGGCCTTGGCATAGGGGATCTGGCGTTCCTCGCCGTTCTCGTCCTCGCGCTCGACGGTGCCGTATTTCACAACAGTGGCGGATTTCTCGCCCTTGCGAACATGGCCCCCAAGCTGCTTGGCCTGATTGAACGTCATCCAGCGGGCTGAGCTGTAATCCTTGGCCATCGCTGTCGCCCAAAGCATCAGGATGTTGATGCCCCGATAGGCCTCGCCGTTGAACCGTTCCGGCAAGCTGCCCCCTGCCCCTCCGCCAGTCCACGGCTTGCGCCATGGCGGCGTTCCCGCCTCGATCTGCGCGATGATCTGATTGGTGACATGGGAATAAACGTCAAACTTCTCTGCGGTCATTTGTGACCCTCCTTTGAGTGACGCGGGCCGGGTCTGCTCCCCTTTCCGCCAATGGGCGGGCCTTCCTGTTCTGATCTTTGGAATGCCCATGCATTCCGAAGGGCAGAGCAGGTAAGGGCAAAGCCCGTCCTGCGGCCTGGCAGGGCCGTGACAACTGGGTGGAGGGCGTGAATTTGGGAGGGAACCGCGCGCCTGCGCGTGGGAGGAACCGGAATTCTCGACCGGAACCGACGCCGCAGGCGGCGCTTGCCGGTTTTCTCGGACCTGACAGGATGGCAGGCGGATCACCAGGATTTGGAAACTGTCAGGGTTGGGGTAAGCGGGCGTCAGCCCGTCGATCCCCTGCGCTGTCTATCGCTCGAAGCGAGACCGGCGCTTTGCGGGGATCACAGATGCAAAATTCGCAACAGGTATATACTCGAAAAACATCGGTATATACCCTTATTTCATTGAAATAACCTTCGCAATCATCTCATCTCGGCATATGAAAAAAACAGCTCAACTCCTCGTCAAGATGTCCCCGGACTTACGCGATGCCTTTCAGGGCTATGCCCGACGCCATGGTCGGTCAGCGTCAGAGCTGGTCCGTCACTTGATCGAGGATGAAATGAGAAATGCGAGGATGATCGGTATGCTAAAGCCCAAACTTGTTGAGGGAAGATATGGACCAGCCGCCCAGATCCAAACGGAGGGTGGTAAGACCTATCACGTCCAAGTCATTCCGTTCCGATCTCAGACGACTCTGCAAATTTTTGACCCCACTGTTGAGAATGGGCTCTTCAACTTGTCAGAAGCACGTGGTGGCTCGGATCAGCTGGACCGCGTCTTCGAGGTCATGGATGCAGCCTATGATTGGGACACTCCAGCTTATAGGCAAGTGTGCCAAGAACTGGGTTTAGACCCAGACACCAATCGCCCAATGTACAAAGAGCATGACAAGTCGCTCGTCGCTGATCTGGAACAGCGCATCAAATGGGGCGGCGGCGGAGATGATATGCACCTGAATGAGCTGATATTTGATCTGCTCGATCTGCTCAGAACAGACCAAGCCCCAGAATTTTACGCCTACGTAAAGAGCAAGCAAACCCTCGACCATTGGTCTTTCAAAGTATCCAAGTCAGTATTCGAAGATGCCTTCAGTCGTGTTGACCTGCACAGAATCAGCTCGTCAAAACCAGTCTTCACCGCAATCGACTTCCTGCCGTCATGGGAAGGGAGGGGATATAGTGCCAGCATCAGTCTATGGAGCATCGCAGACTGTGAACAGGATGGCTGGTGGCCACAGGGGTACGGGCATGTGAGCGGGGTTGCCCTTGAGCCAACGCGTCGCGACTTGGCAATTGAAACGGTCGTTCGGAGGCTCAAGGGTCAAGGTGTTGTGTTCCTGTCCGACAGCGAAGCGCGCGACTACCTTGACCAAGAAGGCGCTTACTGGGCGTTTCAACAAGGATCGTGGCAGTGTCCCAAAGGACTGCAACCAAGATCACCTTCGGCCTCCGAACAACTTCTGTGGCGCGTAAAACGCCCGGCGACGCCGCTGTACGAGCAGCGCTTGAAGTAACGCTGCGTTAGCGGCTGCGATCTTGGTCGTCACGATCGCGGCCCTGCCCACGCTCGGACGCAGTATCACGCCCGCGCCCAAGAATGTCATCCCGCCGCCCTTGGTCACGGCCCTCGCCATCACGGGCGACGATGTCCCGCTCGACGGCGGCGGCATCACGTTCCTGTCCGATATCGCGCGTACGCCCAAGGATGGCGTTCAGACGCTCCCGGTCTGGATCGTCGGGCGCAACCCTCTCCCGCCCGACATCCGGCGCTTGCACCTCGGGACGATCAACATCGCGCCCCAACACTGCCGCCCGGCGCGCATCCATGTCGCCTCGGTCGGCCCCAGCCTGCGGCCTCTCGACCTCGCCCATAACTCTCTCCTTGATCCGTGACATCGCCGCCTCGGCGCGGCCCCAAAGCTGATCCAGCCGCTCGCGCGCGGTGGCAATGAAGGCGCGCCCCCGCTCCATCAGCTCAAGCCGCAATTCCAGCTGCCGCCAGCCCAGCTCCAGGCGCTGTGCATTGCGCGCCTGCGTCGCGCGGAAGGCGTCGCCGCGCTCGGTGACGATCCCGCGCTTCTCCTGGGCATTGGCCGATGGGCCGATTTTCGGCTCGGGCTCGCGGCTGAGCTCGACCACCTTCTTCTCGTGCTCAAGCGCGAGCTCTTCCTGCCCGTTTCCGCGCGCCCGCTCGACCTCTTGCTCGGCCTCGGCCCGCTGAACATCAAGGGACCGGTGGTCGATCCGCTCAGACCGCCCTGCCCGCTCAAGGGCTGTGTTTGCGTCCCGCGCCCAGGCTTCCCGCCAACCCACAAGCAGGTCCGGCGCATTCCAACTACGGTCCTTCTTGCCGAACCCGTCGCCTGTCAGCTCCCGCATGGTCAGCATGACATGCGCATGGGGCTGCGACTGGCCATCACGGGCGCGCGCCTCGTGAATAGCAACGTCTGCAATCATGCCGCGATCAACAAATTCGCGCTGCACAAAACCGCGCAACAACTCCAGGCGTTCGCCCCGATCGAGCTCGCGGGGCAACGCCACTTCGATCTCGCGAGCAAGCTGCGCATCACGCCGCTTCTCGACCGCCTCGACCGCGTTCCAGAGCTGGTCGCGATCACGCATCCAGTCGGGCGCATTTTCGGGGGCCATGATCTCGGAATGCACAACGCCACCCTTACGCGAATAGTCGTGTTCCAACCCCTGCCGATCATCCCGCAGCCGCCCAGCCGTCCGGTAGGCGGCGGCTGCGACCGATGACCGGCCTCCTGCCCGGCTGATCACTTTCGCACTGAGATGATAGATTGCCACGTCAGAAACGCCTCTCTTCAAAACAGGGTCCAGCGTCTGATTGCGCTGGCGGGGAGTTTGAGGGCGCGCCCTCTGCATGCGGTCATGCCGCATTTTCTAAGCCAATCGTCACACCACACACCGCAGTTTAAGGCTATTTCCAACACCAGCCACAGCGCACGTTGTCGAAGACAATGTATAAGCGCGCATTTTAGTCTTTTCAAGCTATCAATCCGCCACTACATTCGCCGCCATTATGCCCGAGGTTGCCCCATGTCCCAAAGCCGCCCAACCGACGCCCGGATCAAAGAACTGGCCGAGAAGAAAGCCCAGCTCGACGCCCAGATTGCAGCGCTCGATGCCAAGCGGCGTCTCTCCGAAAAGAAAGACGAAGACCGCCTCAAATGGCTCCTGGGCACTTTGGTCTTCGACCGTTTGAGCGCCGAACCTGCTCTTCAGAGCATCGTGCGGCGCGATCTGCCAGACCGCCTCACCCAGCGGGATCGCGACCGGGGGCTCTGGCAGATTCTGTTTCCTGACGCGCAAGAGGACCGGTCATGAGTTTTGTTTTGGAAGCCCGACACTGGGTGATCATGATCGGCGCTGTGATCGTAGCCGCTGCCGCCCTGATCCTCGCTCCGCAAGCGGTCGCGATCTACCCGGTGACCACCTATGCCTTCCCGATCATCGCCGTGGCCACCATCCTCGATACCCTCGGGACCACCGCTGAGCGCCACAGGACACCCCTGAAGCTCCTCGCATGGGTCTGCCTGTGCGTGGCCGTCCTCACTGCCCTGACGCCCCTCAGAGGCCCGCTCAGCGACATACTGGCGACAGTCCAGGCATGGACAGGTCAGGGATGGCCCCTCCCCCGTGCCTTTTGGGAGGGCCTCAAGGGGCTGGCGCGGTATTCTGATCCCCAGAAACAGGCCATGGCGATCTCCTTCGCGCTCGGGGCCTTTGGCGTGGCCGTCGCTGTCAGCACCCCGCTGATGGCGATCTTCAATCCACGCATTGGTCGCAACCGCAAATCCCGCACCGGCCCGTGGCAAGCGGGATGGATGGACCCGCGTGACGTGGCCCAGCTTGTGCGCAACAAGACCGGCCTGCCCCTCGCCCTGCACAAGGGCAAACTCCTGCGCTACGTCAAGAACGATGCGAAGGGATGGCGCGGCGGGCATCACCTCGTCGTCTCCGGCACACGCGGCGGCAAGGGCGTCAGCGCCGTGATCCCGGCAATCCTTGATCACCAGGGGCCGGTCGTGGTCCTGGACATCAAGGGCGAGAATTTCGCCGTCACGCGCCGCCACCGCGAAGAGCTCGGGCGCAAGGTGGCCGTCCTCAACCCCTTCGGCCTCGTCGAGGATGGAAAGGATCAGTTCAACCCGCTCGACTACATCCGGCCCCACGAGCTGGCGCGAGACGTTGCCCTGGTTGCGGACGGCCTGGTTAAACCCGAACAAGGCGACGGCGCACATTTTTCGGAAATGGCCCGCCAGCTGGTCGCGGCGGCGATAGAAGTGATCGTGACCCAGGAAGAACCCAACCGGCGCAATCTGATCGCCGTCGCCGATCTGCTTCTGTCTGCAAACCTCGACGGCACGCTTGAGGCGTGGGCTGAAAACGGCGACCTTGTCGGTCACCGCCCTGCCCAGACGGCTGCCACCATTCTGCGCGCAGGCGACAGGGAGCGCGGGTCGATTCAGACGGCGGTCTCGAAAGCTTTTGAGTGGATGCAGTCCGACAACATGCGCCACTTCCTGGCTGGATCCAGCTTCCGCATGGATGATCTTCTCGATGATCGGGTCGATCTCTTCATCGCGGTGCCGCTCGACCAGGTGGACAAGCAAGCGATCTTCATGCGCCTGTTTATCAACCTGGTCCTGGGCACCGTCGTGCGTCAGGACGGGCGGCGCAAGGTCAAGGCCCCGATCCTGCTGGTTCTTGATGAATTTGTGCGGATGGGCCGCATGGAGCAGATCATGAACATCGCCAACGTCGCCGCAGGGGCCGGTGTCGAAGCGCTGTTTGTCACCCAGGACACGGGCCAGGTCGAAAAAGCCTATGGACCAAACGATGCCCGGTCGATCTTCGGTTCCTGCATCACCAAGCGCGTCTTCAACCTCAACGATATCGAAACCGCTGAATGGGCTGCGCGCCACCTCGGGGAAAGCACTGTCTATTCTCAGCAAATTCGAGAGGGCAAAGCCCCGAACGAGGGCCGGGATTTTTCCTATTCAGAGCAACGTCAAAAGCTCATGACGGCTGAACAGATCACTGGCATGAAGGCAGACGATCTGCTGCTGTTGGTAGGCAACCGGAACCCGCTCAAGGCGAAGCAAAATGTGTATTTCAAGAGCAAGGCCTACCGTGGAAGATTCGATCAAAACCCCTTGAACTGAGGCACGTTTCGCTGCTTTTCGGGCGCATTCTTAGTTGCGAGCACTTCTCCATGTGTTCAGGTTCGGAAAGCTACTGCTGAAATGAGGGGAAATTTTGTAGTGTTAAATATGTGTTATATAATGTGTTACGCTGTGGATAAGTGTTCTTAGGACTATGAATTCATTAGGCTTTTAGAAGTGGCCTGTGTGTAGAGTCACGATAAAGCGTGTGTAAAGACACGAAGGAACGTGTGTAAAGACACGAAAGGGCTGTGCTTGTGTGTGAAATCACGAAAGGGCTTGACCGTGTGTGTGAAATCACGAAAAATAAGTCATGGTGTGTGAAATCACGAAAGACGGCGACCGCTCTCCCTTGCTGCCTGATCGGCAGGAACAAGGCGACTTTTTTGTATGCGATATCTTTGATGCCGCACCCAAGGGCGACATGGCTTCGATGGCGCATCCGATTTTCTCGCTTTCTACAAAACCAGATCACCGAGTGCGGCGATACGAAGATGGGACGGGGCGAAACTATCTCGAAGTGAAACCTTCGTCCGATGGTCTGGCAACGATCCACGATCGCGATGTGCTGATCTACTGCATCAGTCAAATTATGGCAGCTATCAACAAAGGTCAGAAGGTTTCAAAAATCGTTCGCCTGAAGGCGTTCGACCTTCTGAAAGCAACGAACCGGCCATCGGATGGGCGTGGATATAGCGGCCTTCGAAGCGCCCTCGCCCGGCTGCAAGGGACACAGATTGAGACGAACATCGTGACCGGCGATGTCGAGCAATTGGATATTTTTAGCATCATCGACCGCGCTCGTATCGTACGTGAAACCCGTGATGGTCGGATGCAGGAAATCGAAGTGCAACTCTCTGATTGGGTGTTCAACGCGATCCAAGCGCATGAAGTTTTGACCCTTCACCGGAACTATTTCCGGCTGCGTAAGCCATTAGAGCGGCGCATCTATGAGATCGCCCGCAAGCACTGTGGCTCGAAGAAAGAGTGGAAAATCAGTCTTTCTGCTTTGCAAGACAAGTGCGGATCGGCTTCGACCTCTCGCGAGTTTAAGCGGCTGGTCGGCAACATTGTCGCTCAAGATGAGGCGTACAATCACATGCCGGACTATTCAGTCCGGTTAGACGAAAACATGGTCGTATTTGTAAACCGTCACGCGGAAAAGCCGCAAGCTCTGGCGGCTCCATCCGGGGCGATCCGTTTGAGCCCTGACGTTTATCAGGAAGCCCGTAAGGTTGCGCCGGGATGGGATATCTACACGCTAGAGCAAGAATGGCGCGAATGGATGGCCGACGGTGGTCTCGATGCACCGGCCAACCCGGACAGGGCATTCTTAGGGTTCTGCCGGAAAATCTTTGAGAAACGCGGCAACCCTTAGCCGCTTCTACCCTTCTGTTCTTCAAGCAACAACTCCAAGCCCTGCCAAAGGGTAAGATCGCGCGTTGAACAAAAAGCCCGGAAATCATCCACCACGCGCTTCGGGCCAGGTATCGAAACTTTGTCCTGCGGCTCTTTGCGTTTGGGGCCAGGTTTAAGGCGCGTCGTTGGCTCCCTGTTGACGAAGCCAAGATCGGCACCGGCCCTGACGGCCTCGCTTAATGAGCCGCCATCGACCTTTGGCCGAGGCTTGGGCGCTGGTGTTGTCTTGGGCAGGTCGATCCCACCTGAGAAGCCGTATTTCCCGCTCATGTCACTTGCTCCTTGGTAAGGGTTGCAATGACGGTTTGTGCGTAGTCGCGGGCATTCTCGATGGCTCCGGTCACCTGCTTCATGGCCTTGTCGGATACAGACGCGGTTTTGCCCTGCATTTCTTGCGTCACGATGTCAGGCAGCTCTGACAAGAGCACACCGTCCCGGAATATGCGGGTGTAAGGCGCGCGCTTGGCGATCCGAACGGGTAGCGTCGGGATGTTGTTGAGCTCCATTTCTTGCCGCACGTCGCGCTCATCCGTGGTCTGGAACGCGGCGTTGGTGCGAGTGAACAAGAGGGCGTAGTTGATTTGCGCGCGGATCATGTTTGCTGTGGTTTGCACCAAGCGAACCGCTTGCGCGGCTTGCCGGGCTTCCATGGGCGAGCCATCGAGCGGGATGATGCACAAATCGGTCCGCGATAGCGCGAAAGTGACGATCTGATCCTTCGACCCTTCAAGGTCGATAATGAGATAGTCAGCCTCGTCGGATAGGCTGTCGATGAGCTCGACCGTCTCTTCGGCCTGCGGTCGCGCATGAACTGTGAAAGGAACGTCTCTGCCTTCGGCTTCGCGCGTCTGGGCCCATGCAAGGATGTTGGCGTTTGGGTCCAGATCGAGAATCGCAACGCGACCGCCAGAAATAGCGATCTGTTCAGCCAAGAGCATGGCGGACGTAGTTTTCCCCGAGCCGCCCTTCGGGTTTGCGAAGGTGATTACATACATGGCGGTAGATTGCCTGCGTCTAACTCTAACGTCAACTATGTCGTTAACATTAATTATAAAGTTAACCTTAACGACATAGTTAGAGTTAACTTCGAGAATACTTTGAGACGTTCGACCTCGTCACATCTAGGTCGTTCAACCCTACGGGTTTTCAGTAATGGAACCGCAGTTGCGCAATCTCTAGGCTTTGGCCATCGCCAGCTCCACTGACCCGGTAGACCATTCGATCTTCCTGAGAAATCCGCCGGGACCACCAGCCAGTCAAATCGCCCTTCAAAGGTTCCGGCTTGCCGGTTCCCTTGAAGGGGGTCCGCTTGCACTGCTTGATCAGCTCGTTGATCCGGTCGCGTACCTTGTCGTTGGTGTTGACCCAGTATTGATAGTCTTCCCAGGCCTGATCGGAAAAAACCAGCTTCACTCGGTCAGCTCACGCTCTTCGCCAGTTCCAGCATCGAGTTGCGCGATCGACGCGCGCAAGCGGGATGCGTTTTTCGGTGTGGACAAGAGGTGCAACGTCTCGTTGACGGCGTTCCAAGTGTCCAAGGACACGACCACAACGGACTCGCCCTTCTTGCGCGTCACGACAACTTCCTGCTTGTCGTGGATCGCTCGATCCATGACGCCCTTCAGTTGAGCTCGTGCGTCTGAGTAGGTCATAACATCCATCGCGACTCTCCTTGTTGTCGCAACCTTATATGTACAACACTAAGTACAAGTAAAGAGGTCGCGCCAAACAAAGGTTCACATTGATGCGAAGCTCACGCTTCCATGCGCGCTTTTGGTTAAAAGCTCGCATGAGGGTGAGAGCGGACGTTCATGGAGAGCGCAGCGAAATCCCGGTTCGAGCCCACTTTGACCGATGCTGCACGAAGCGCCAATGTCCGCTCTTTACAAAGCTCAGTTCCGCGAAAACTCCCGCACCAGTTCGTTTGTTTCTGAGCGAGAAGCCTGATGGCGGAAACGAAGCGCTGCCACATCTCTTGCAATTTCCATGTCGGCTACCGGAAGTGAGACGAGATTGTCATGGTCAGGGATCGACGTTTCGGGAAGGATAACGGCCCCCGAGCCTCGCCGCGCGAGCTCGACCAACCAGTCCACGCGGTTTGACCGGTATGCCGCATAGAGCGTATGACCATGGTCCGTGCACGCCCCATGCAATGCCTCTCGCATTTCACAATTTGGGCGATCCAACATGGTTGTATCTGCCAAATCAGCAAGCGATACGGCCGGCAACTCAGACAGGGGATGACCTTTCGCCACAACCACACGATAGGCCTCTTGATAGAGTGGGTCTATGCGATAAAGCTCCTCACTGACCTCTACTGTTGATATCACGAGATCAAATTCTCCCTCGCGAAGTCCCGCCAACAAAGTGTCGTTTGCGTCGACGATCAGTTCTATCTCGGCTTGCGGCACGCGTTGACGAAACCGTTCGACGGCCTCCGAGACTTTGGCATGGCCTATCGTTTCACCTATTCCGATGCTAATCGGGACTCTTTCTAGCCGCGTATGTCGGACAGCCTCGGCTTTTGCCTCCCTTGCCTCAGACTGCATACGTTCCAATCTTGGCTGCATAAGCTTACCAAGCGCTGTCAGGCGGCAGCCAGCACGATCTCGGATGAACAATGCATCGCCCAATTCGTCCTCAAGTTTTTTGATCGCCGCCGTAAGCGAGGGTTGCGATACGTTGGAAGCACTCGCGGCATGGGTGAAATTGCGATGCTCGCAAACCGCCAAAAAGTAGCGGACCTGATTCATTTCCATGACGTCCTCCTCATACGCAACCTCAACCGCGCATCAATCATAGTCAATGCCTATCGAAGTATAGGACTTCAAGATTGGAGTCATGAGGGTGGCACATGGGACAAGGGCTCATCGAAAACGAACGATGAACCCAAACTCAGGAGAAGACCAATGAAATCCATAATCCTTCACACCATCTCAGCACTCGCTTTGATTTCTGCAACAACTTCCGCAAACGCACAGGAAAACGTCATGAACGATCACACTGCCAGCTTTATCGAAATGCCCGCCGCATCCGGCCAGACCGACGCATTTGCCGAGTTTCTTGCAGGTGCTGCCCCACTGGTCGCAGAAACCGAGCCCGGCACCAAACTCTGGTTTGCTTTGCAAGCAGGCGACAGCCTAGCGATCTTCGATGTCTTTGAGGATGAAGCTGCCCGAAATGCCCATTTTTCAGGTGCTGTCGCAGGCGCACTGAATGGAAACGCAGACACATTAGTAGACGGCGGTTGGGATGCTGGAGTTGTCGCCAACATCAACAACTCGGACGTTCTGTCGGCCAAAGCACCGGTTGATCTCTACAGTGCCACAACTGCAACATATATCCGGCTCGAAGCGGCTCCAGGACAGGCCGATAATCTGGCTGCATTGTTGACGGCGGCTGGCCCGATCGTGGCCGATACAGAGCCAAAGACGCTGTTCTGGGCGGCTTTGCAGATTGACGAAAACAACTTCGCAATCTTTGACATCTTCGCCGACAACTCAGGTCGCGAGGCACACTTTGCAGGGCAGGTTGCCGGGCTTCTGAACGAAAAAGCGTCGGTTCTGGTCGAGGGCGGTTGGGACGACGGCGTGGTCGCCAACGTCAGTAACTTCGACATTCTGGCAATCAAGTAAGTAACGAGTGCCTTTATCGAGTGCCCGGCGGCCAATGGTCGCCGGGCATTTGTTGCCTCAGATACAAATTCTATTTTGCCGCGAAGAGGACATTCATTGGTGCCGTCCGGTTGGCGGTTTTGTCCCGCACACCGGCCTTTGGTGCCTCACGCAGCGAACGTCGGCTTTCGCCTCATGCGAGCTTTATTGTAAAAGCTCGCATTAGTACCCAAGCTGAAAACTCAACAAAACATGGAGAAAGTGCCCCATCTCGCAACATACTACTTTTAACATGCAAGGTTTATGGGTATTATATCAATATAACCTCGCAAGGATTTGCCCGTGAAAGCTGCTGCCCAGACCACCTGGAACAAGGGCCGTGTGGTGGGCAAGAAACCCCCGCTGACGCCCGACCAGGTATCCCTGATCCGGATGATCCTGCGCCAAGAGAAAGCCTTGCGTGATCTGGCGCTGTTCAACGTGGCCCTCGATACCAGTTTCCGGGGCTCCGATCTGGTGCGGCTGCGGGTGGCGGATGTGGCAACCCCGGCAGGCGTGCGCGAGATCGTGGAAATCCGGCAGAAGAAAACCGAGGCGCGGAACGCGCGCCCTGTGCAGGCGCGGCTTTCTTCAAACACGCGCGACAGTCTGCGTGCTTATCTCACCGCCTCTGAAAAGCCGCTGCACGGCTGGCTGTTCACGGGGCAGGGGGCACGGTGGTCCCAGACCCATCTCAGTGAAAGCCAGCTTTGGCGGCTGTTCCGCTCCTGGCTGGAAAAGGCCCGCCTCGATCCCAGCCTCTACGGCCTGCATTCGCTGCGCCGGACCTTCCCGACCCATATCTACCAGCAGACCGGCAACCTGCGCGCGGCCCAGCTGCTGCTCGGCCATGCCAGTATTGAAAGTACCAAGGAATACATCGGTACCGAACAGGCCGAAGCCCTCGAAATTGCGCGCAAGTATCACCTGTGACGGCCATGCAGACCTATCTTGAGAAACGCCAGCCTGCGCAGAAAATGGCGCGGTTCTACCGGATGGCGGTCATGCCGAACCTGTTCGGCGAATGGACGCTGTACCGCGAATGGGGCCGCATAGGGCAAGGCGGTCAGGTTCGGATGGATTGGTTCGAGGACGAGAACAAGGCCGTTGCAGCTC
>NZ_CP160853.1 GCF_040790665.1 Sulfitobacter pontiacus
CTGCGCCACCGGATCGCTTCGGTGTTTCTGGTGTTGCCACCCAACCGGATGGACGCCTACAGCCGCTGGCTGCGCCTTCTGGTGTCTCAGGCCCTTCAGGACATCGCACGGGACGCTGAGGCGTCCGTGAGGCCCCTGAGCGACCCCGCAGGCGCTCAGGGGGGCACACAGCGCCTCAAGACGCCCACGCTGTTCCTGCTCGATGAATTCGCCGCCCTGGGCCGTCTGGAGGCCGTGGAGCGCGCCATGGGGCTGATGGCGGGGTATGGGCTACAGCTTTGGCCGATCCTGCAAGATATGAGCCAGCTCAAGGACCTCTACGGCGAACGCGCGGGCACCTTCATCGCCAATGCCGGGGTGCAACAGGTCTTCGGAGTGAATGACTTCGAGACGGCCAAGTGGCTGAGCCAGATGATGGGCCAGGAAACCGCCGGGTTCCAGACCGACAGCTTCAAGCCGGGTGACGGCCCCAGCTTCAGCAACAACCTCACAGGCCGCGATCTTCTGACCCCAGATGAAATCATGCAGCTTCGCCCGGAAAACCAGCTCCTACGCGTGCAGGGACAAGCTACCGCCGTCGCGCAGAAGCTGCGCTATTACACCGATCCCGAGTTCAAGGGGCTGTTCGTCCCGCAGGACCAGTAATCCGAAGGACGCCTCCCGATGCCAGAGCAACCCGACCTCCCTGCCCTCTCAGATGATGAACTGCGCGAAACGCTTGATCGACTGGCCGCGCTATCGCTGGATATGTCCGACCGGCTGGAAGAACAGACCAAGGCAATCAACCGGATTTCCACAGCTACATCCGAAGCGCGTAGAGCTGCACAAGCCGCAAAGGATCAGACGAACCCCGAAAACTACGGTGAGCTGGTTGGCGCAACGATTGATGGAAAGATTAACGACAACCTCGCTCGCATGGGTCGCATGGCGACTGACCTGCTAAAGGTTTCCAATCGAACGCAAGAGGTTCTCAAGAAAGCCGAAGACGATAAATCCGTTGCTCTCCGTGACATTTGGGAACGGGAACAGAAAGCGGAGCGGCTGAAAGCGCGTTTGCCCTGGTTTGGTCTGGGTGCTGTCGTTCTGGCCTTGGCGATGTCAGTGCTCCTTCCTCGCTTCTTAGCCAGCAACGCTGCAACCTGCACTGTCCTTGGGGCGTCTTGGACCGCCACAACAACGGGTGTCGATGCTTGCGTATTTTATACTGAGTGAGGTTTCCGATTCGGTTGGATTGTTAATTGTCTGCTCAGTTTTGGCAGAATTTTGCTAGTGTTATATATGTGTTAGAATCTGTGTTACGCGGAATTTGAGGGCATTATTCATGTTTGTTTCCAATATCTTGTGCGCTTTTACTGCAGCTATTATCCCGTTCAGATGCAGGTGTTATCCCAGATAGTGCAGGTGTTGTCCCGATAAGACTTGCAGTGCAGCTAATGTCCCGTTAGCAGTTAGATTGCAGCTAATGTCCCGTTGAGAGCAGGCCCGATGAAAGAAGACAATTCCCCTCTCCTCCCGGACAGGTATCCGCAGACGGACCTGTTTATCTGCGATGTTGCTGACGCTGTCATCAAAAGCGACATGGCTTCAATGGAACATCCAATCTTCACCTTGTCAAAGAAGCCCATTCGAGAAGTCAAAACCTACGAGAATGGCGATATTATTCTGGAGGTGACACCCAGCTCAAAAGGCATCGCGAACATCTACGACAAAGATATTCTGATTTTCGCGATCAGCCAGATCATGGCTGCCAGAAACGAAGGTCGCCCCTACTCACGGGAGATCATGTTTCAGGCGCGAGATTTCATGGAGTTCAGCAACAGACACACGGGAGGCCATGACTATGACCTTCTTCGTGATTCACTGGATCGCTTGGACGGCACGCGCTTGCGGACCACAATCAAGACCGGCGGCGAGGAAACATGGGAGGCATTCGGCCTAATCGATGGGGCAAAGATCAAACGGACGCGAAAGGACGGGCGGGTAACGGAATGGGGGCTGCGCCTTTCCGAATGGCTATTCAAAGCGATTGAAGCGAATGAAGTGCTGACCCTGCATCCGGACTATTTCCGTCTACGGAAGCCTATCGAGAGACGAATTTACGAGATCGCTCGAAAGCACTGCGGTGCGAAGGAATTTTGGCAGATTGGATTGAAGAAGCTGCAGAAAAAATGCGGATCGAGCGATGCGTCGCGGAACTTCCGGATGGCTGTCAGGGCTTTGTGTGAATTTGATCACCTGCCCGATTACTCCGTGAGCATGGAGTCCGACATGGTATCTTTCAGAAACCGTAATTCGGCCCCTGCCCTTCTCGGAGAAGGCTATTCAGTTTCTCTTCGACCAGACACCTTTGAGGCCGCTCGAAAGGCCGCCCCAGGCTGGGACGTGTATGTGATTGAGCGGGAATGGCGACAGTGGGTCGTGTCACTTCTTGATCAGGGGATGGAGCCGCCAAGAAGCCCAGACAACGCTTTCATAGGCTTTTGTCGCAAGTGGGCTGCGCGTCAAGATTTATGATATTAGAAATAACGTGACATTTAATATGCCATATAATATACTGGGTATAAAATATACCGTGAAGTATAAAATAACGTGACATATAAAGTTTCACGTCATAAAAAGTGTCGTAAAAAAGAGGCAGAGTAATGATTGTTAGCGTTCTATCCCCCAAAGGTGGCTGCGGAAAATCCACGTCGGCGCTCACGCTCGCAACAGTTTTCGCGAATAATCCGGATTTGTCAGTCGCGATAGTTGATGCCGATCCTCGTCAAAGCATTGCACGCGTTTGGCTGGGCAAGCGGAAGAGTGAGGGCCTTGGAAAACCGCCCTTCGAAGTGATCTCTGATCCATCTGATAGTAGTATTCTCGATACTCTGGAGGCAGCCGAAGCGAAACACGATCTGATATTTGTCGACCTTGAGGGCGTAGCAGGTCTTATGGCGTCCTATGCCGCCTCTGCGTCAGACATGTGCATTATACCTATGCGGCCTAGTGCCCTTGATGGTGATGCCGCTGGCGCAGCCCTTAAGATGATCCGGGACGCCGGGCGCGCAGCCCGCAGAAGCGTTCCTTCACGAATTTTGATAACCCAAACTGATGCGGCCATCGTAACAAAATCCCACAAGGAATTACTTGCTGAGTTGGATGGGGCAGGGATCGAACGCCTGCAAACCGAACTTATGCGTCGGGCGCCTTTTGAGCGGGTGATGGCTGAGGGAAAGACTCTTTTTGAGCTTGGGCATAGTCAATCGGTCGCCAGCGCGATTAGCAACACTGCCAGACTCGGCAAAGAACTGGCAGAAATACTGGAGGCGGAATAATGGCTAATAGTTTTTTGAACCTTGATGACGACGATGGAAAACCAGAAACCTATATCAAGATCGGGGCTGCTCTAAAGAGCAAACCAAAGACAATCCGTGCCAAACCAGACAAAGACGCCGTCGCAAAGGCTGGTGAGGCACACGGCTTCACTCGATCAACAGAGCCTGCTGCCGTATCTTCCTCGCCTCGAAGGGGTCGCCCGCCTCTGAATCAAGAAATGACTTATTGGCGCATCTACCTCTCAAGTAAGCTTCGTGACGAGTTGAATCAGCTACGTGATGAAGAGGGCAGGCGGCTCAACGATGTTATTGAGGATATGTTGGCGGCATATCGCAAGACGAAGAGTTAGGTGTGCCATTGATGGAAATCCATCTTGAAAAGCATGATTCTGAGAAGAACCAGGCGCGATACTACTGTATGTCGATTCTTCCAAACTTGTTTGGAGAATGGACGCTGCAACGCGAGTGGGGACGCATTGGGCAGGGCGGTCGTGTTCGGTTGGACTTGTTTCGCAGCGAGGCGGAAGCTGAACGCGCCCTAAGTGTCCTCGAAGGCGTCAAGCAGCGCCGTGCCTATGAGCACGTAGGGATGAGCCATTGACTTATGTGCCAATGACGTATAGCTAAATGACGAAATTACAGACAGTCGTAGAACTACCTGAGTTCCAGCGTCAGGCCAAAGCGGTCATGTCGGACAGCGAGCGAGAAGCCGCGATCCTTTGGATTGCAGGAAACCCAGACGCTGGCGTTTCACTGGGTGGGGGGCTTCGTAAAGTCCGTATCCCGCGTGAAGGTGGTGGCAAGAGTGGCGGCTTCAGAACGATCTATGTGTTTGGCGGACGCCACATGCCGATCTTCTTGATCACCGTGTTTGCGAAGAATGAAAGGGCTAATCTGACGCCGAAGGAACAAGCTGCTGCTGTGGACCTAAGCAAGGAGATTGTCGCTATGTGGAGTGATAAAAAATGAGTGCATTTGAAAGCATCAAACAAGGCCTTGAAGAAGCAAAGGCATTCTCGAAAGGGCAGGGAGCTCATGCCGTTGTGCACGAGATTGCAGTTCCGGAAATCAACGTCTCCGACATCCGCGCTCAAACAGGTCTGTCACAGGCAGAGTTTGCTCGTAGCATCGGTGTTGCCAAAGGAACCTTGCTCAACTGGGAACACGGACGGCGCACTCCGAATGGGCCAGCCCAAGTACTGCTGGCCTTGATTGCACGCAAGCCTTCAGTCGTTCAGGACTTGCTGGGGCGCTGAAGTGCCAGACAGTTAGCTCGCGCTGAATTACGAGTAACAGATAGTGATATGTCGAGTTGGGCTGCGTTGAGAGATCATCGCAAGCTCTTAAATTAATGCGTTTCACAATGTTTGTATGGCTTTGATTCATCAAAAGCTTGAATGTTGGATAATCCAACATTATATTGTTGGGAAGATAGTTATTCGGACATCCATCATGAACACCATCACCAAGACAAAGACAGGCGTGTTTCCAAAGCTCGCACTCGAAATGGTACTTCGGGACGAGCTGATCATGGCTGCAGAAGTTGAAGCTGCTACGCTGGGTAACACATTGCCGGTATCACCTGCGGCAGCGGCAGTTGCTCCTGTCCCAATGGATTCACTTGTTGTCGTAGAACTGCTTTGTGCTGTTGAACCTATTTTAGGTTTCGCACCGTCTGACGCAACTGTGCGCACTGGTGGCTACAACTCAGTTCAGGACGCGATTGATCATTTGATGCCACGGCTAGAGAGGCAGTGGCATCAAAAACAAGGAGTTTCGAAATGAGTGCTGCGAAAAGGACCGGCGACGATGATCAAGAAGCAAGGCGCGAGCTAGGCGAGCGCCTGCGTGAAGCGCGGCGGTATCTTGGACTAAAGCAAGATGAAGTTGCGCAGTATCTCAAGATTCAACGGACCGCTCTTTCAGAGGTTGAAGCCGGAAATCGTCGTGTCGAAGCATTGGAGTTAAATCGGTTAGCAAAGCTTTACCGACAGCCCGTCGCATACTTTATTGACGATGATGACGCGGCTGCGAGCCTGCCTGTAGATGTTGCTCACTTGGCCCGTAGAGCCGCAGATTTATCAAGGAAGGACCGGGATGAATTAGGCAAGTTTGCCGATTACTTGCGTTCCCGCTCAACGGCTGCGCAGGAATAGATTATGGTCAATGAATACGCACAAGCGGTGCGGCATGGTGCAGCTGAAGCCAGTCGTCTCCATCGGAGGTTAGGCGTCCGTGAACGGTTAGAAACAGCGGGTGGTGCCGTCAACATATTTGCCATGATTCACGAGTTGAATGTGCCATTATTACTCAAACCTCTTGAAGGACTGTTGGGGGCCTATCTCAATTTTCCTGCACCGGGCATATTAGTTACGACGCAACGACCGTTGAGCATTCAGCGTTTCACGGCTGCCCATGAACTTGGTCATTGCATGCTGGATCACCAGCCAAGTTTAGATGATGAGGATAGCATTCTTCGTCGTATGCCTATCAATTTGGAACCTGGCCTCAATCACCAAGAAGTAGAGGCTGATGCCTTTGCAGTCGGTTTTATGATGCCAAAATGGCTGCTGGCCCTCCACATGCGTCGGCAAAACTGGACAACCCATGATTTTCGCCGTCCAGGTGTCGTTTATCAGCTGAGTTTACGACTTGGCTCCAGTTTTGAAGCGCTCTGCTGGACGCTCGTGCGCTATCGAATGATCACCTTCAAACAGGCTCGTGAGCTGCTGTTGAGCAAGCCTAAAGCCTTAAAGGAAATTTTGTTGGCTGATCATAAACCCGACAATTATCGTGGTGATGTTTGGCTCCTGACGGAGCGCGATGCTGGGATGCTGATTGATGGAAGCCGTCACGACCTCTTCGTTCTGAAATTGACCGAGCATAGTAACGGTGGATATCTCTGGAACCTTGATGAGTTGCAAGCCAGCGGTTTTGCAATCGTGAATAATGAAGTTGAAGCGGTGGAAACTGACAGTGTCGGAGATGTTGGTGTTCGCCGCGTAACTGCGCAACCACCCGACGAATATCGTGGACGACTGGTGCTGGATGAAGCGCGTCCTTGGGACCCTAGCCAAAGCCTGTCTCGACTAGAATTTAATCTTGATCTTACGGGTCCGGAAGAAGCGGGCCTTTCACGAGCTGAGCGGCGACAGATGCTGGAGGCCGCTTAAGTGACTGTTAGAATCGTTGTTGATTTACGGGCGGAGTTTGGCCCGGTACGTGACCAGGGCCAACGCCCTACTTGTCTAGCATTTGCAGCCAGTGACGCACATGCTGGTATGCGGGCAGATTGGGACGCGTTGTCGTGTGAATATGCGTTTTACCACGCACAAAAACGAAAGGGTCGGTCGCCAGCTCAGGGTTCCTATCTTGAGGATATGTTGGCCGCTCTGCGCAATACGGGACAACCGGCCGAAGAAGGCTGGCCGTATTTGGCGCAGACTCCAACTGACCTCTCAAATTACCATCCACCTGCTTTGGTCGGTCCTTTATTTGGCCGAGACGGGCACCAACCAAATTATAATGTGAAACGCGTTTACCAGGCGCTCGACGCCGGTGACCCAGCTATCGTTCTATCGGTCCTTACAAGCACATTTTTCAATCCACCTGCCGATGGTGTCATTGATCATTTCGACAACGATGCCGTCTTCCCAATACCCAGGCACGCCCTTGTCGCAGTCGGCTATGGGGATGCGCCGCAAGGCCGGGTTTTACTGCTTCGTAATAGCTGGGGACCAACATGGGGACTCAGCGGCTACGGATGGGTCACCGAAAACTTTTTGACCCGGCACATGTATGACTTAGCGATCTTAAAGGATGACCTCGATGTATCTCAGCATTCCGCCGCAGCCTGACTGCGTAACAACCTGGCGAGAGGCAGTACGTCTGGTCGACGCTTCAAAAGGCCACGAGGCGCATAACGTCTTGATGACTGTTCAAGACCCAACGCTGGGCGCACAGCTCGGCGATCCACGCGTCGGTGCCGTGAATGATTTCTTGCTGTCTCACGACAAATCACTCCACACGATTGCGAACACAATCTTTCCGACGGCCTTGTACCGGCGATATGGCGCACCAGATTTTTTTGATCGGTTTCACAAAAATGTTCTGCCGACAGTTCGTCGAAATGAGCGGTGGTCAGGCTACTATTTTGAGCGCATGACAGACTGGCCTGACGCTCCTTCCGGCAATCCATTATGGGATATAGTCACCCGCATGCGTGACCCTTCTGTCCGTGCGCGCAACAAATTTGAGTTAGCCCTGTTTGACCCGGCACGCGACGTAGATAGGTCACCGTATGGTGGCCAGTGCCTGAGTTTCTTGAGCTTTAAACTACTTGCGGGTTCGCCTGAAACTCTCACGCTGACAGCCTTCTATCGGAACCACTACTATGTTGAAAAACTGCTAGGCAATCTGATTGGCTTAGGACAGCTCATGTCCTTCGTTGCAGAGGAGGCGGGATTATCTTTGGGGCCACTGACAGTCCTCTCCTCACACGCCACGATTGATCTGCCAAAATCATGTGCTGGTGGATCAACTACGCGCCGCGACCTTCACCGTCTTCTTGATGATGTCGATGATACCGAAGTCTTGGAAGCTTAGGCGAATTCTGGGAACGGCAAGGTCGCGGTTTCAGGCGAGTTTGGTGTCTCCGCCAGACTGTAGATCCGCTGGATTCCGGCAATGAACTCTGTTTGGCCTCCGTAGCTGGGATGGCGCACCGTCTCTACAGGGAATTCCAATCCTTCAAGCGCAGCCCCTGCATCGCGCCCGATCGCGACCAACTGTTTTGGTTTGATCATGTCCAGCAACGCCAACATGAATGGCCAAGTCTCAATGCGTTCAAATTTCTTATGGCAGCGATTTGTCATCGGCTCATCGGGCGCATGTGGATGCAGTGGAAAAACATTCCAAAGAACGACAGGTCGCCCGATCTCTGAAAGAAGGTTCCAAGTGACGGTCGCGGTGCGCTCTGCGAGTGCCGGACCTCTGGTCGCTCGTTCGAGACGCACCCCTCCAAATAAGCGTGATGCGTCATCAAGATGCGCCTCGTCCGTAAGAGGTATTCCTGTGCGTCTGCCGCCTCGATAGCCAAGGTCACGCGCGATCCAAATCGTCTCGGCTTTCGCATCCAAAGAGGATTCCAGACAGTGCTGAAGATTTAGCCGTCTGCGGCGAGCAGCGTCCGGCATGTCATGAGTTGGACATATGTCGCTGTACGGATTGAACGTATCAGCAAGCTCAACGGTGCTAAGAGCATCTACAAACGATTTAGGGGTTTTCATGGTAGAGGCTCAATTTCTAAGCGCCTGTTCGCGGCATCAATGGTGATAGTGCCACGACGGTTCTCTCGAAGATAGCGAAACGCCGCGTAGCCCTGTAAAATAGCCTCTTCCCACAGCCAGGCAGGGCATGCTTCCGGCTCATAGCCGTTCACAAACTGGTGGATCTGCTTCAAAAGATCGAAGGGCAGATCGCCAGCCTTGAGATCTTTGAAAAACTCCATTTCAATAGCTTGGCCAAAAATCCAAGTTGTGATGCCTTCTTCAATTAGTGCTGCACGCGCACCGTCTTGCGCCTCATCAATCTTCGACGCACTTTTCCGCTTTAGCCGGAAAAGTGAACGGGTCACTGGAGACCACCCCAAGACAGCAACATAGGCATAATGAAAGACATCATGGAAACGATAATCGTCTTCCGTCATCGCATTGTCAGTTAAGCGGTCACCGATGTTCAGACCGTTACATGTCTGAAAAACGTAAAGCTTTCCGTTAACCTCTCGTTCGAAAATCTCGATCTGTAACTTTCGGGGCAATTGTTCTTCGGGTGGGGCGTCACCATCAAAAAAACCTGAAACCTCTTTCTGAATCGGCCAACGGTCTGTCGTCTTCGTTCGGTTCTTAACCGCAGCCGCTTCAAGTGTCACACCGGCCTCGTTAGCAGCCCGGATCAGTGTTTCGAGAAATGCGACTAGGAGCGGCCCTAGACGGGAGCGGTCGCGGAGAAGGTCTCTGTTCGACTGATCGGCCATCAGCAACCCAACTTTTGCAGCCAGCTCGATAAGAGTTTCTTCAAACTTCTTGGACGGCGTTTTCAACGTCTTCAACACAGCGGGTTGCAATGCTTCAAACGTGATTGTTTTATCGGAGGCAGGTTTCCAGTCACCGTCACCACTCGCTAGGTTGGTGACCACTTCAGCTAAGGAAATGCCGCCACGGCTCGCGACTAAGTTGAAATACCAGAGAACATCGCCCAATTCTTCCGTTACCGCAGCGGCATAAGCCCGATATGCGATAGGATCACGTTGTTTCTTCTTCACTTCACTCAAAAGGCTGCCAACCTCGCCAAATAACCCAAGAAGCGGGAAATTCAGAGATTCTGCATCGCGTTGAACATCTGTGGCGAGTGCGTCTTTAGAGTATTCTTGTACCGATAGCGGTATAAAATCGTCCATAAACCTGCCCCTCGTTAAATCGTTTTGAGCGATCTTCGCCGCTGCTCCTAATTCTCATGACTTGATGCGGTTTGCGCTCTGATAACAAGTGGAAATCCGTTGTTTCTGGCTCATGCTCGCCTAACTGTTCGTTCGCTGACCTTAAATAGTCGCGCTATCTCTGGGACGGCTCGGTGTTCTTGGTCTCGCATATGGCGGACTTCATCCTTCTGCGCGGTCGTAAGGGCAGGGGGCCTGCCGCCGATCCGGCCACGCTTGCGCGCTGACGCCAACCCTTCTTTGGTTCGCTCGGAAATCCGCTCCCGCTCGAACTGAGCGATGGATGCAAAGACGTGGAACACAAGACGGCCAGCCGGCGTCGTTGTGTCAATGTCCTCCGCCAGCGAGCGGAAGCCGGCACCACGTTCACCGATGGTCTCCACGATTTCCAGAAGGTCTTTCAGAGATCGGGCCAGGCGGTCGTATTTGGTGACGATCACAACATCGCCGTCGCGGATTTGGTCCAACATCCTGTCCAACTCTGGTCGTTCGCGCTTCGATCCGCTGATCTTGTCTGCAAATAACTTACCAGCCCCAGCCACTGTCAGTGCATCGGTCTGGGCATCAAAGTTCTGGTCGTCTGTGCTGACGCGAGCGTATCCGATAATCATGCTGTGTTCTGGTCAGAAAGGTAGGGTTTTGTCCAGATCATTGCATTGCATTGCAGAAAATGTTCGGAAAGAGTCGATTTTGTTGAAACCAATTTGCGGTCGACGCAAACGGCTGAGCATTCTAGCAGCGCTCTAAGCCTCTAGTCGCCTGCCTGAAGGTCCTTGGCGAAAGCGAGAAACTTTGTAGCGCGTTCATGTAGGTAGTCGGCTTCGTTTTGATCCAGTCGCGTCGCAGTTATTAGTGTCCCAGGCTGAATATTGAGAATGCCAACTCCTGCTGACTCTGGCTGAGCCAATCGCAAAATAGTTAGCAAGCCTCGCTCCTTCTTCCGAGGTAGTTGTTCTTTTCCGAAATGTAGGAATATGATTCTCCTCTGGTTGTTTGCCTCTGTGCGCAAGTTCCAAGCTGTTGTGATGCGTAAGCCAGAAATATCCGCTTCAACCGGACTACGTCCCTGCCAAATGAGTGCGTGATCCTCTTTCAAGTCCAGATAGTTTTGGCACAGAACTTTGTATCCAGCGGACTTGTTTGCGGAAACGCTAGAATGCAATGCCAGAAATTTTTCGGTTGAAATCTTTTGATCTTCAAGAGAAATCATTGCTTCTCGAAATTGCTTGTAACGATCCTTGATCGGATCATATGGCAAATCGAGGTCGCCAATTATGCTTTTGACTTTGGCCTTGTCTTTGCGCTTGTCGCCGTACGCAAATTCGATGAACTGACTAACCCTAATCTTCATTTATCTGTCCTGCTTGACTCTATCGGTAACCCTAAAGTCCGATTGGGAACAAATAAAGAACACTTTGATGTTAGGTGCTTTCAAGCAACGGCAGGATTGTCCCGCTCTGGCGACCTTACCGTACCCTAGAATTGGCAAGGGCGAAAACCTGCCAAAACCACAGAGGTTTTGCCGGGGGGTTTTGTCACTGCTAAGCAATTGATTTGAGGTGGGGTAAGGCAGATGGTCAAAAACGACCGTTTTTGACGTGCCGGTTCCTCGGGACACTCGACCAAGAGGCCAGCAGCATCCTCGGCACAAACCCGCTCTAAGCACGCGCTTAACTGAGGGTTCATAAGCCTTGCGACAATGGCGCTTTCTTCGCGTGAGCCTCAAATGCCGACCAGCGACAGCAGTGGGCTGCCGCCCTCTTGCACCACGAATTCGGTGCCCAACCGGAAGGAACAGACACATGCGTAAACTCGCTCTGATCGCCATGATGGCGCTCGCCACCCCCGCGCTTGCGGAAGATGTCACGATGGACAGCATCCTCGGCACAACGATGGAAGAGGTCCAAGCCTCGCTGACCGCCATGGGCTATGAGGTCCGCAAGGCGGAAATGGAAGACGGCAAGATTGAGGTCTATTTCGTGCGCGACGGCCAGATGGGTGAAGTCTATGTGAACCCGCAGACCGGCGCGGTCACCAAGCTCGAACTCAAGGGCTGACGCGATGGCCGCCGTCGCACAGCAAACCAGCGGGCGCGTAAGCGCCCGTGAGGTTGCGGTCTGGGATCCACTGGTGCGGCTGATCCACTGGTCACTCGCTCTGACAATCCTCCTCAATGGGACGTTTATCGAGGAAGAAAGCAAGACGCACGAATGGATCGGCTACATCGCTCTGGGCCTGGTCGGCTTGCGTCTTGTCTGGGCTCTGATCGGGCCCAAACACGCACGTTTCTCGGCGTTCCCGCCCAGTCCTGCCCGCGCCGTTAACCACCTGCGCGCCATGCTCTCTGGAGACAAGACCATCCACCTGTCGCACAACCCGCTCGGAGCGCTGATGGTCTATAATATCTGGGCCAGCGTGATCGCCATCGGCATCACCGGCTACATGATGACGACGATTACGTTCTTTGGCGTCGATTGGGTCGAGGAAGCCCACGAGGTCATCTTCGGCTGGTTGTTGTTTTCCGTTGCGCTACATGTTGCCGGGGTAGCGTTCGATACATGGCGATCTGGTGTCAATCTGGTGCGCGCCATGATAAACGGAAGAAAAACAATTCCCTACGGACGAGAGGTTGAATGAAGCTCCGGATTTGGCCTGCTAAGACAAAGGAAAAGCGCGCAACGGTTCTTGCGGGCCTTATCCTCTTACAGGCCATCTGCGCGCTGTTCTTCATCGGAGACGTGATTGAGGATTTTCGCGAGGACGGGCATCTCGATAATCCCCACCTGCTGCTTGAGTCCGTTGCCGCCATAGCACTTGTTGGCGGTGTCATTTTCCTGATGATCGAGTTGCGTGGCTTGCTCTCGCGCGTGTCCGACATGCAAATCGGCCTTGATATTGCTCAGGGCCATCTGGCGGACATCATTGAAACGTTCTTTGACGAGTGGGGGCTGACATCGGCGGAACGCGATGTCGCCATCATGATCCTGAAGGGTCTGGACAATGACAGCATCGCACAGGTGCGCAAAACCGCAGCGGGCACGGTCAGGGCGCAGGCCACAAGCATCTACTCTAAGTCCGGGACGGACGGGCGCGCGCAGTTCATCAGCCTGCTCATTGAAGAGTTTCTGGCTGACAATCAACACCTTGGCTCTGCGGAGGCAGCGCTCAACGCCAAGACCACCAATGCCGCGTCACCAGACGCATCCGGAGAAACAACATGACAGACATCAGCGCCCATTCGGACGACCCCCACTACATCACGCGAAGCAACTGGCTGCGCGCCGCTGTCCTTGGGGCGAACGACGGGATTGTCTCAGTGTCCTCTCTTGTCGTCGGCGTTGCCGCGGCTGATCCAAGCCCCCGCGCTGTACTGATTGCCGGTGCAGCAGGATTGGCTGCCGGGGCGATGTCGATGGCCGCTGGGGAATATGTCTCCGTGTCGTCCCAATCCGATACGGAGCGGGCTGATATCGAACGCGAGAGGGCGGCGCTGCGGGAAACGCCAGAGGCTGAATTCGAGGAACTCAAAGCAATTTATCTGGAACGCGGATTGAGCGACGAAACAGCAGAGGTTGTCGCACGCGAACTGACGGAGAAAGACGCGCTCGCCGCCCATGTCCGCGACGAACTTGGGCTCTCTGACATACATGCAGCAAACCCCCTTCAGGCGGCATTGGCCTCTGGTCTGACATTTTCGGTTGCGGCTGCTGTTCCCGTCGCCGCCGCATGGCTGGCCCCGGCATCGGCGATCATACCGACCGTGCTTTTCGTGACGGTTCTGGCCCTAGTGGCACTTGGAGCGCTTGGCGCTAAAGCGGGCGCGGCACCTGTGCTGCCCGCCGTTCTGCGCGTTGTTGGATGGGGCGTGTTTGCAATGGCCGTCACCGCCGGGGTGGGTTGGCTATTCGGGGTCAGCGTATAATTTCATTTCACTGACCGGCGTCAGACATCCACCCCTGATAGTTACCTTTAACCACCTCAAACGAACACTTCTGGTGCGTGCGACAGTTTCGGGCTCCGGGCATCAACGCCCGTCCGCGCGAAGCGCCAGGCCTGTCGACGGGTGGCCTTCAGGCTGCCCGCCGACAGGTCACCCTGAAACCGCCACCACCTCGATCACGCCACAAGGGGTAGATTCCGGCTGGGTGCAGAATAGTACGTTAAGAGCGCCGCTCACAGATTTTTCCATCTGTATTCGCCAGTGAGAAGGATGTGTGCCCATCCAAGGGGTGAGATATGGGCCAAAAGCTCCGGAGGGCCGTCAAATCCGGCGTGTTTTCGCGCGGCGACTGCCTGCCCGAGGTGCTTGGTGTTCCAGTAGATGATGATTGCCGCGAGCAGGTTCAGCCCGGCCATGCGGTAGTGCTGCCCCTCAGGGGTTCGGTCCCGGATTTCGCCCTGGCGACCGATGCGCAGTGCATTTTTGAGGGCATGATGGGCCTCGCCCTTGTTGAGACCGACCTGGGCGCGGCGCTGCATGTCAGCATCAAGCAGCCAATCGATGATGAAAAGCGTGCGCTCGATGCGACCGATTTCACGCAGGGCAAGTGCAAGCTCATGCTGGCGTGGACAGGACGCGAACTTCTTGAGCAACTGACTGGGCGGCATGATGCCCGCCGCCATTGTGGCCACGGCCCGCAGGATATCCGGCCAATTCTGAACGATGAGACCCTCTCTGATCTTGCCGCCGACCAGGCCGCGCAACTCCTTCGGCGCTGCGGCCGGATCGAAGAGGTAAAGCCGTTTCGAAGGCAAATCCCGTATACGTGGAATGAATCGGAAGGCCAGCAGTGAGGTGACGGCAAAAACATGGTCGGTGAAGCCGCCGGTGTCTGCATACTGCTCTTTGATCTTACGGCCCGCTTCGTTCATCAACAGCCCGTCGAGGATGTAGGGCGCCTCGCTGACAGTGGCCGGAATGTTCTGGGTTGCGAAGGGGCCAAACTGATCCGAGACGTGCGTATATGCCTTCAATCCTGGCTCGGAGCCATATTTCGCGTTGATGAGGTTCATCGCTTCACCCTGCCGGGCCGCCGGGAAGAATTGCCCGTCACTGGACGCGGTAACGCTGCCACCCCAGTATTTGGCCATGGGTAGATTTGCTTGTGCATTGATCACCGTGGCAAGCGCCCGGTTGATGGCATCGCTTTCGATGTGCCAACGGGACAATCGCGACAGTTGCAGGTAGTCGTGAGTGTCGGTGGCCTCGGCCATCTTACTCAGCCCAAGGTTCAGGCCCTCGGCCAACAACACGTTCAACAACCCGATGCGATCTTTGCAGGGTGAACCGGTGCGCACGTTCGTGAAGGCGTCCGTGAAGCCGGTCGCATTGTCGACTTCCAGCAGCAGATCGGTGATGCGCACAGCAGGCAGACGGTCATAGAGGTCGAGAACCAGGGCCTCTGCCGCCTCTGGCACCGCTGAGGTCAGCCGGTCGATTTTCAGGATGCCGTTTTCGATGGAGCCGCCGGGGATGGTGCCTGACCTCGCCGCCTTGGCCAAACGGTCCAGCCCATCTGTCAGCCGCGCTTTGCGGTCTTCAAGCCAGCTTTCCGGATCAAACGGAACTGTCAATCTGGGCGTCGCCTGTGCTGCTTCAACCGGAACCAAGGCCTGTTTCAGATCAGCATAGCGACGTGAATGGGCCAGCCAGATATCGCCCGATCGAAACGCTTCGCGGAGATGGGACAGAACGGCCACCTCCCAGAGCCGGTGATCATCGACCGCTTGAGCATTAAGGTGGCGGTGCCACTTGGAACCACGCCGCAGGAAGCTGGTGGACTGGGATTTACCATTCCGGTCATCAGCCACGACCTGTGCCGCTTGCATCAAAGGCACCGCCACAGTGGCCCCGTGGATATCAAGCGCCCGCAGCATGCGCGGGGCGTATCGCCGGAACCGATGATATCCCTGCACGACATGGGCGATAGGGTCAGCGGACATCGTGCTCGTCAGTTCGGCCGCGGCTGCCACAAGGCCTTCAAGCTCAAGCCACCCACAGGACGTTTCGGTTGCGGCATCAAGAGAGGCCTCATCCCCCTTGGCTTCCAGAAGGGCAGCGCCCAGATTTTTGAAGGAGCAAAGCGTATCATACAGAGTGGATTTAGCATCTGCGATGCGCGCATCGCACAACCTCTTCGCATCCTGCCAGGTCTTGCCTACAATCCGGTCATGGGTCTCGACCACCGCATCGGCAATCCCCGCGTGCCATTCCACCGCGCAGACCGCCAGAATGGCAAGACGCCGGTTGCTGGTGATGTCTCGCAGGCCATCGGCAAAATACCGTTCGCCCTGACGGCGCAGCTGCGTAACCCGGTGGGGCGGCAAACCATCCAGAACATCGAACAATAACCCCATCCTCTGTAGAAACTCCAAGCGATCCAGAAGGCGGCTTGCCCCTGCCGAGTTTTTGCCGACCTCGAACTGCCGAAGCCAGATGAACCGGCTGACAGTGCCATCGACCATTTCCGTTAGCAGGTCATCCAACCGACCCTTCATCGTCTCATCCAACCGGTCAGCGATCCGGCTTTCAATCCGGCGCTCGGCCGCGACAAGGGCGTCAGCGCAAAGCCGTTCGATGACAGACACGCCGGGCAGGACTGTCTGGGTGCGTCGGCATTCCTCAATAAACCGCCGGGCAAGGTCTTCATTGGAACGAGCGGTCTCTGCCTCTCGTTCAAGCCAGTCTTTCAGATCACGCGCACCACGACCGGAAAACATCCGATAGCCGTAAACCCCACGCAAGGTTATCAAGTGGTCGCGGCGGGTTTCTTCGCGTGCGCCGTAGTCGATCAGATCATCTGGCTGTAGCCCAAGCTGCGCTGCTAAAAAGCGTGTGACCTCCAACGGAATATTCTCGCCTGGTGCCAGCAACCGACCGGGGTATCGCAAAGCGCAAAGTTGCAGTGCGAAGCCAAAACGATTGTGAGGGCCACGGCGGACACGGATTATTTCGAGATCTTCGTCTGCCAAGGTGTAGTGACGCAGCCTCGCCGCTTCATCAGTGGGGAGGTCAAAAAGTGCCGAACGCTGGCGCTCGGTCAGAATGGTGCGATGCGCCATGTTTCTTTTGCTTTCTTATCGTGATTTGCTTACCTTTGATTAAGAAACTGAATAAGGAATTATTCTGATGGCTGAAAGCATGTCGCTTTCCAAAGCACCTCAAACGAACGTTTGTGAAACATGCTGATCGGCTATGCTCGGGTCTCAAAAGCCGACGGCAGCCAGTCCCTAGACCTGCAGCGGGATGCCTTGATCACAGCACGCGTGGAAGAAGAACAGATTTACTCAGATCTGGCGTCCGGGAAGAAGGATGACCGATCCGGTCTGGAGGCCTGCCTCAAGGCATTGCGTGAGGGAGATGTGCTGGTCGTGTGGAAGCTCGACCGCTTGGGGCGCAGCCTCCACCACCTTGTCAAAACCGTCAGCATACTGTCCGAGCGTGGCGTTGGCCTCAAAGTTCTCACGGGGCAAGGGGCGCAGATTGACACAACAACTGCGGCAGGACGGCTTTCATTCGGCATCTTTGCCGCTCTCGCCGAATTTGAAAGCGAGTTGATACGCGAACGCACAATGGCCGGTCTTCAGGCAGCCCGAGCGCGGGGGAGGAAAGGCGGACGAAAATTCGCGCTGTCAAAATCACAGGTGCGCATGGCACAGGCCGCAATGGCAAACCGCGACACGTCTGTTTCAGAACTTTGCAAGGAACTAGGTGTGAGGCCCGTTACTCTCTATCGCTACGTCGACCCGAGCGGCAATCTGCGAGACTACGGCAAGCGCGTCCTCGGCGCTTAACGTACTATTCTGCACCCAGCCGGAATCTACCCCCACAACGCAAAAGGCCCCGCCTGTTGACGGGGCCTCGATCATTGCGGTGATACGGGCTGCTACTCAGCGGCCATCCGGTCGGCCTGCGCGGTGCGGTCCATGATGTAATCCACGGCCTTCTGCGCCTCGGACGCGGCGCGGAAAATCGCGCGGCTGTCTTCCTTCATCGCCTCAAGCCATCCTTCGACATAGGCCGCGCTCTGGCCAAACTCAGGCTCCACCCCGATCTGCGCGCACAACATGCAGTTGCCAATCTCAGCGACCAGCTCCTCGAAGGCATAGACCTTGCGGTCATTGAACCGGCCCAAACGGTCTAGCCGCTTTGTCGCGCCAGTCCAGTGGATTGTCTCATGGGCCAAAGTGCCAAAATACCCAGCCGCCCGATAGAACGTACCAATTGGCGGCATATGGATGCGGTCGGTCTTAATGTTGTAATAGGCGCGCGGCTCCTCGGTCACGTCGATCTGCGCGCCGGTCGCGGCAAAGAACGCCTCAAGCTCGGGGTCCGCTACGGTGCCAAGATCGCGAGGCGGATCGGGCAAGATGTAGAACTCAGCGGGCAAACCCTCGATCTGATCGGCGTTGAACACGCGGTAGGCCTTGGCATAGGGGATCTGGCGTTCCTCGCCGTTCTCGTCCTCACGCTCGACGGTGCCGTATTTCACCACCGTTGCGGATTTCTCGCCCTTGCGGACATGGCCCCCAAGCTGTTTGGCCTGATTGAACGTCATCCAGCGGGCTGAGCTGTAGTCCTTGGCCATCGCCGTGGCCCAAAGCATCAGGATGTTGATGCCCCGATAGGCCTCGCCGTTGAACCGTTCCGGCAGGCTGACCGATCCCCCGCCACCGGTCCACGGTTTGCGCCAAGGCGGCGTTCCCGCCTCGATCTGCGCGATGATCTGATTTGTGACATAGGAATAAACGTCAAACTTCTCTGCGGTCATTTGTGACCCTCCTTCGCGTGACGCGGGCCGGGTCTCTTCCCCTTTCCGCCGATGGGCGGGCCTTCCTTCTCTGTTGTCTGGAATGCCCATGCATTCCGGACGGCAGAGCAGGTAAGGGCAACGCCCGTCCTGCGGCCCGGCGGGGCCGTGACAACCGGGTGGAGGTCGTGAATTTGGGAGGGAACCACGCGCCTGCGCGTGGGAGGAACCGGAATTCTCGACCAGAACCGACGCCAACGGCGGCGCTTGCCGGTTTTCTCGGACCTGCCGGGATGGCAGGCGGATCAACAGGATATGGAAGCTGTCAGGGTTGGGGTGAGCGGACGCTAGTCCGTCGATCCCCTGCCCTGGCTACCACTCAAAGCGAGACCGGCACCTAGCCGGGATCACTGAACTCTATCAGCTTTACAGGCGTGAACCGAAGTGAAGGGCAGCCATAATCTTTTCAAAGTCTTAGGGTATTGTTCTGGGATAGGAGTTTCAAATGACAGCCGACGTACTAGGGCCAGACAACGCATTTTGGATTGACGGCGAATGGCTTGGTTGGGATAGCATTATCGACCCAGAAGAAACCAAATACAGCCGCCTCGCTGAGCTTGAGCGCGAGGCTGAACTACGCCTTAAGTACCCGAACGCTGATCCAACTTTGGTTCCGTACTTTCAGGACCTGCTGACGCTAGCAGAGGCATATTTCTGCGATACTGGACAGCACCTCAACGTCTACGGCGACATTGGTGAGCTTTTCGGTGCGATCATGTACGGAATCAAACTTCACAAGAACCATGCCCAAGGCTCCGATGGTAGATTGGGAAACGACTTCGTTGAAATCAAAACAATCTCGCCGATCAACAGCAAAGAAAAGACCAATGTGCGTCTCGATAGGCATTTCAGTAAATTGCTCGTCGTGAGAATTGACGATGACTTTGAAGTTTCGGGACGCCTCGTAAAGCGGGCCAACTTGCCAAAAAGAGCGGGCAACAGTCTCCGGCTATCATGGGCAAACATGCCCGAAGCCAACTGATCTGAAAACACACGCCTCTCCAATAATATACTATTGAACGCATTGTTGAATTCCGCCACACTGAGACAGTCTCTCCTTTCTCAGTTTATGCGATGAACCAAACGACTGAACTCGAACTCAACGTGACCACCGAACAAGGCCTTCGGGCGCTTGCCGAGGAGGGACATACGGTCGAAGTGCTGTGTAAAGCCGATCCTGAACGCAAAGGACCAAGCTGGTACGGTCTATGGATCATGCGGACGGTCGGAAACGATGGGCAGGAGAAAATTCTTGTCACTGCCAGGACGCGCGTGACGCAGAATGCGATAAGAGTGCGCGAGTTCAAGACTGCAACTGGAGTTATTTCGTTCCTCGTCGGCATAGGGTTCGCACAGGCGAGCATTCCTATGAAGAACGGGGAAACGACCTCTCATCGCCTCGTCAGTGACTGAGACCTGGATCACGGTCGATGTCACGATCCTTCTCAACCTCCTGCTCCTTCTCCTGATCGCGCTCGTCCTCGATCTCCAGCTTTTCGCGCGGCTTGTTCAGCACGTCCTTCAGACGCTCGTTGACGGATGGCTTGCGCGCCTCGCACCCTGTGCCCTCGCCCATGTCATACTCGCTGTGACCATCAAGCTTGTGAACCGCCGACTGGCCATCGCGCCCGGCGTCTTTCTCCATGATCTCCTTGAGTCGCTCCCGCGCATAATTGCTGCCTTCAGGCTTGGGCGTGTCGTCCTGGTCCCGTGACCTGTCCACGACACGCGCCAGACGCTCCCGGAAGTCATCCGGGGTGCGGTTGCGATCTTTCGCGGTTGCGGCCCTGAGTGCAGCCAGACCAGCAGAGACACGTCCCTGCCCGGCCTCACGCTCGATGCCGTAGGTCTCGCGCGCCAGTTCTAGCCGCGCGCGCATTTCACGGAACGCGGCGCGGGCCTGCCGGGCAGCATGAACCACGGCCCCGCGCTCGGTGACGGGGACGTATTCCCGGCCCTGACGCTCGGCTATCGCTTTCGCCCGACGCTCCATGGAGTTCGCTGCCGGTCCCAGCTTCAGCTCCGGATCGCGGTCCAGCTCCTCGGCGGAGAGTTCATCGCCCCGCTCAAGCGCGGCTTCCCGCTGCGCTTCGAGCGACCGATGATCGACGCGCTCCACCTCCCCTGCCCGCTCCAGCGCGCGGTTCTGCAACTCAGCCCAGAGGCCGCGCATCTGCTGGATCTCGACACCACCGGTCTTGGCGGAATCGAGAACGCGCGTCTTGGCTGTGAAGCCATCCGCTTCCAGCTTGCGGGTGGAGGTCAGGACATGGGCGTGATGGTTGCGCTGATCGCCTTCCCGGTGCGGCGCGTGGATCGCAACATCGACGGCCACGCCGTAGCGGCTGACCAGCTCCTCGGCGAATTTCCGGGTGATCTGCGACCGGTCCTCGGCGCTGATCTCGGACGGCAGGGCCAACTCCCATTCGCGGGCGGTGACGGAGTTGCGGCGGGTCTCGCTAGCCTCGACCTCGTTCCAGAGGCGAGACCGATCCGAGGCCCAGTCCGGGGCGTCCTTGGGGGTCAGGATGAAGGTCTCCTCGATGCCCTGCTTGCGGGTGTAATCGTGGACGCGGCCTTCCCGCTGGCACTCGATGCGTTCCCCGACACGGTAGGCGGCGGCTGCCGTGGCAGAGCGTCCGGCGCTGCGTTTGATCGTCTTCACGGAGAGGTGGTAGCTGGCCATGCGCCCTCCCCTCGCCTGTGATGCAAACGCACCCATGCGCCGGAGCTGATCCGTGCCGGTGCCCTGACATTGGCAATCGTATCAGCGGTCTTTTCTCCGCAAGAGTGCGCCCGGAACCGGCGCGGTCTGAGGGGGAAAGACAGCCCGCTTGAGGCGAGCCAACAGCTCTCCGACGCGTGGGCTTGCCAGTGATCTGCCCCCAAATCCCCAGCCTCATGGGGGGCGGGATATGGGGGCAGATCACTGGCGGTTTGCCCCCGGCAAACCCGGTTCGTGTCGGCACCGTCAAGTCCGACGACACGAACCTCCCGCAAGGGAGACGCCAGCGGCAGACCGGCCCCCACCATGGGGCATCGGGCGAGACGCTGGCGCGACCTTGCGGGACGCGATCCAACCGCTGAGGTTGGGCTGGGATGGTTTGGAAGGGGCCGCGCGCCCTTCCATGTCGCGGCGGCACGCAGCGAAGGGGATGGCCATCGGCCGGGGCTTTGCCCCAGAGAGATCGCACGCAAATCTCGGAACCGCAGGTGGAGAGTTTGCATAAGTGCGCCCTTGTCCTTTACAGGCCTACAGGTAAGCGCTATCGCTCGATCTGACAAGACCAACCTGTCCACCTGCTCTTTTCAAAGATGGAGACGCGCATTGGCAGAAACTGAACTCGAACGGGCCGAGAAACGATATGCCCAGGCCAAGGCCCGTCTTCAGGCACTGAAGAACCGGGAAAGCACCAGACAGCGCAAGCTGGATACCCGGCGCAAGGTGATCCTGGGCGGGGCGCTTCTCGATCTGGCGGAGAGGGATTCTGGGGCTGCTGCAATGCTCGACCGGCTGATCCGCAACCTGCCCCGCGAACAGGACCGTAAGGCCTTCGCGGACTGGGTGGCTCCTACCGGGTCGCCCGCCCTTCCCCAGTCCAGCTCTGGTCCGGAAACGCCGTCCTGATGCGGGGCGTGATGTTCGCCTTCGGAGGGCTGTTCCGGTTCTTCGGTCGATTGATCTTCATGCCCATCCTGTTGGGCTGGATGATCGGCGCTGTCCTGTTCGGCGCGATGATCGGGGCGCTCGTGGCCACGCCCTTCGTCTTCGTCTTCTTTGACCAACCGCCCGGCGAAAGCGCATGGCAGTGGCTGGTCTTCGGTCCCCTGATGTTTGTGGGCGCTGTCTTCGGGTTCCAGTATTGGCGCATGGCCTCCGGCGCGGACGCCTTCTTCGGACTGAGCGGCGACAGCCACGGCTCAGCCCGCTTCGCCAACCGCAAGGAACTGAAGAAACTCCAGCGGGAAGACGGCCTACTGATCGGGCGCAATCCGCACACCGGACGGCTGCTGCGCTATGACGGTCCGGCCCATCTGATCACGCTCGCCCCGACACGAGCCGGGAAAGGCGTTGGCACCGTGATCCCGAACCTGCTGGCGGCGGAACGCTCGGTCCTGGTCATCGACCCCAAGGGCGAGAATGCCCGGATCGCCGGGGAAGCCCGGCGGCGGTTCGGAACGGTCCATGTCCTCGATCCTTTCGAAATTTCCGGGATGCCCTCTGCCGCCTACAACCCGCTTGACCGGCTGACACCGGACAGCCTCGATCTGGGCGAGGATGCGGCCTCCCTTACAGAGGCGCTGGTCATGGATCCGCCGGGACAGGTGACGGAAGCGCACTGGAACGAGGAGGCCAAGGCCATCCTCGGCGGGCTGATCATGTTCTGCGTCTGCCACGAGGACCGCAACCGCCGGACGCTTGCCACCGTCCGGGAATATCTCACCCTGCCCCCGGAAAAACTTCGGGCGTTGCTGGAGTTGATGCAGGACAGCGATGCGGCGGGCGGGCTGATCGCCCGCGCTGCCAATCGCTTCCTCGGCAAGGCGGACCGGGAAGCCGCCTCGGTGCTATCCAACGCACAACGCCACACGCACTTTCTGGACAGCCCGCGCATAGCCAAAGTCCTGTCGCGGTCGGATTTCCATTTCTCCGAT